>JAYTIA010000035.1:0-6731 GCA_043732145.1 Saprospiraceae bacterium | reverse complement strand
TAAAAATACGTGCCATCAGGAATGTTGTCGCCGTGCCATTTTCCTCCCCAATCATTTTTATAGTCGTTGCTTTGATACATTTGCGTACCCCAACGGTTATAAATTGTAACTTTTGTATTTGGATGATCTTGCAAACCTTCTATTAGAAATACATCGTTCCGTCCATCACCGTTGGGTGAAAAACCGTTGTAAATAGTAATTTTATCGCAAAGCGTTCGTACTGTTACGGATGCCTGCACACATTTTCCGTTGGCACAAATGCGATAATAGAAAACATCGGATTTAACGGAACTGCAAAAATCAGTATTCGGCAAATATTGTAAATATTGTTCCGAAGAAGGTTTTGTTCCCGTTACGATGCGTACTTGACCGAAATACGGTTGACTCATTATCGCCAAATCTGCCGGTTGAACAACTGTACTATCGTTGCGGAGAATGTAAATATCAACGGACGTATTGATGTGTGTTGTAGCAGTATCATTGGTTGCCAACAAAGTCGCCGCTATGCGTTGACTCGTAACTAGAAATTGAATAAATAAAGTATCGCATGGATTGCCGGTGTCGTCGCAAAGTGTAATACACACTGTATTTTGTCCGGCAATTTTACCGATGATAGTCAAACATGTATCACTAATAATTTTTAAACTTACTCCCAAGTTTGAAGTATCACTGCATATATTTCTAAAAATTTTTGACAAACCTATCGGTATCAATTCATTCAAACAAACCGTTGCAGTTGTATTAACAGGGATGGTGTAATTTGCTTTATATACTTGCGGTGTTTGCACCGGTGTTGGCGGCGTTGGTGTACAATAGACATTTACCGTTACGGTATCGGCACAACTACGAGCGGTATCGTTTGAACGAATAATTAATGTGTGGTTTCGGACATCTAAAGCCAATTGTACATTATCGGAGCAAGCAGTTGGACGTCCGTTAAATACATTGTCGTTATCGAAAATAGTATAACCGGATAATTTTATCGAAGGTATCGGCGTACAAAAAGCGACCGGTGTTACACAATCTTTTGCATGTATCTCATAATAATTTTGCGCGAACAAATTGCAATTTGTATTTTTAATCGTTGCCACTGTATCGCGTTTCGCTAATTTAGTAATTTTTTGCGTTAAAAAACTTGTATTGTTGCAACCATCTGTTGCTGTCCAAGTGCGCAGAAAACTGCTGTCAGTTAATGTCGGTGTTAGATTTTGTATACTTAACGTGAGTTTGACATTAGTACAATTATCTATTGCAATTACTTTCACGTCCGGAATAGTATCGGCGAAATTAATTGTGATATCTGCAGGTTTTGATAAGAAAACTGGCGGTACAACATCAATAAATCGAAAAGTAATGGATTTTGAATTGGTATTACCTGATGAATCTGATGCCGTCCAAGTATATTTTTTCGTCCAAAGATAACCCGCCGCATTGCATATTGTTGATTTTACGGTGACGGTTGAATCAAAACGGACAACGGGTGTTTTATCGAAATTATCTTTAACAACGACATTCGTTTTTTTCAGAAACACTTCTGCTTCACATGATTTATCATAAACAGTTCCGAAAGCATAAATTATATTGTTCACATCATCAATAGAAATAAAAGTTATATCCGGCGGAACTGTATCAATAATATGCGCCGGCAAAAGTATTTGAGTGATGTTTTGGGTCAAAAAAGAAGCATGTCCGCAAGCATCGGTCGCTGTCCATTTTCTTGTTGTGATATTATTATTGTGTGTTTCGATGAACGCAATTGACGGATTGTCATCGCAATTGTCTCGTGCAAAAATATTGGTCGGCACACTTGGTAATGTGGAATTGTTTTGTAAAATCGTATCATGCGGTATATTTACCAAAACCGGTGTGTCATTGTCAATCACTTTAATAAAAATATCGAAAACGCTTGTATTACCACACGCGTCGGTTGCTTTCCACGCGCAATGCAATACTTGTAAAAAATTATCGCGTAAACAATTACCGCGTTGCAGTGCGACATCGTAAAATTGTTTTTGCGGTGCAGCATCGCAATTGTCCATGATAGTCATATCTTCAACTTTCAACAGCGGCAAATTTTTACAATTAACGGTTAAAGTATCACCGCTTTTAAATCCAAGAAGCAAAGGATTTTTCGGCATTATTGTCGGTGCTTTCGTATCGCGCTTCGTAATCGTCTGAACTGCTTGTGCCGATGTACCCGAAATTGTCCAAGTACGCACCAATTTATCGCCACAATTTGTGGGCGTTATAACATCAGAGAAAGCAAAAACCGCTGAACCACCGGCAGGCGTTACAATTGTCGGATAAATTTTCGGAAAAGAATCGCTGCACTCAATGGCAGTGTCGCGCACCATAATCACATAATTTGTATTTTGTTGAGCAATAATTTTAAGCGTCACGCCTGTTAAACATTTTGTCCCGGATTTGACAGTTATATTCGTTAGGGCGCGCGTCGGGGTGTAATCAAATGCCGTATCGGTACTTAAAATAGTATTATTATCTGAGTCGCGCCACTCTAATTGCGTTGCCAATGCTGTTGATAAGCGTATTTTTTGCCCAAGCGTTGCATTAATTTGATTACTACTGACCGGTGCGCCATTTGCCAAAATTGCAATTGTATCTACCCCGATATTCAAATTGAAAAATAACTCACCGTTTGAAGTTGTAATGACTTCCGCTTGGCACATAGTCTGGCTTTTAGTACATAATAATTCTTTTTGAATCGTCGTCACCAACGAAGTTGTGCGTGTACCGCCGGAACAATCAATTGAATCCGGTGTATTGACTTTAAAAAGCAAAACCGCTTCTTGATTCAGTAATAAGTCCGCCGGCATTTTCCAACTGTAACTTGTTAAATCATTCAACTTATCGGTTGTCGGCGTACCCGGATTCCAACCGATTGGCGCAATGCCGATAGAACTTCCGTTGACGTAATTAATATTTGAAGGGAAACGCAACGTAATTTTTTCGCGCAAATCGCTCGGCACATTTGTCAAGTTTTTTACTCTGACTGTGATATACGAATTGCCGCCCGGCGTGAATTTGTCTGTCGGGTCGAAACTGACTTTGTATAATCTTTGTGTATCGAGTTGCGCCCCTTCAATTTGGAGCGGCAATGATTCGCCGGCGGTATAATTTGTAGCCGTTCCGCATGGGTTGCGTCCGATAAAAGAAAAATACGCCAACGAACCGGAACGAAACGCACAATCATTAGTAAAACGCAAACGAATTTTAAATTGATTTGAGTCATTAGGATGTTCCGGATTAAAACCAATTAAACCGTGCGCTTTTAAATACGTGTTCAAATTCGTAAAATCCGGAAACTCATAAATTTTACCGTACTGGTTTTGTCCGATAAAATTTGGAGCAGCCACAATTGTTTGATACGCTGAACTCGCCGGATATGCGACTTCAATACTGTTCGGCACGAATGACGCGCCTTGTAACGGAATCGTTAAACGCGTGCGCAAATCATATGCTGTACCAAGATCCGTATTTTTTACTAAAATTTCTAAAGTTGTTGTATCGCAAATGCCGGGTTTGATGAGTGATTGATTCAGATAACCGGCTTCGAGATTCGGAAATAAAATTTCAACTTGTCCGCGTAAAGATTTTACAATACAATTTGAAGCGGCGTCCGGCGACCAATTTTTATCTGTCGGTTGAGAACAAAACCAACCTGTTTTAAAATCAACGGGAATAGTTTGACAATCTGTTGAAACAGCCCGAATTTTTATTACGTTGCACAAATCATCAAAAGTATTTGAACCGGAAGCTGCTGCAACACCATTTGTAAAAGCAAAATACTTATTGCTGCCCGCTGAGAATTGCTGTACAGTAAGCGTTTGATTGTTCGCATTGTTGGTGATGTCCGTCATCGAAATTACTCTGAAATTCGGTGTTACTATTGTCGGCTCTACAGAAAACCAAGTGCCGGTTGCGTTACCTTGTGTGGATTGATTACACACTTTCATCGTCCACTCAACCGTATCTTTAACAGAAACTACCGCCGGATTAGTTACAGCTGTGATTTCCAAATTCGGCGGATTCGTATAATTCAAATATCGGTCATTAGATAAATGTGTCGTGTCGTGTCGCGTTTTTGAACAACTGCCATCACCGAAAAATGCTGCGTAATACCTGTCGCGGTAATACATATTCGGTGCAAAGAAGAAACGATTATTACCTTCGCTGCTCGCCGTGAGTGAACGGCAACTCGGCATCATTTTTATACGCAGGGTGAAAACGGTACTCGCATTATTGGAAAGCGGAAAATAATATTTCAAGCTATCGAACCTTGCAATATATTTAGGATTACTCGATAAGTTAGGTAAATCGAAAAAATTATCTGCAAATACCGGATGACCGGGTATTGAGACTTGAATTTTTGTATCAAACGCTTTGTAAAGCAATGTATCTAAATTAAAAATAAAAGAATCAAGTTTTACCGCTTGTCGCCATTCGTTGCCGAAATACTTGACGTAATCGTTGTTGCGAATGAGTAAAGTATAATCTAAAACCGTTTCATTGCAGCCTTTCGGAAAACTAAATGAGTTCGGCGCATTAAAAATAAGTTCGGAACGACCGACCCGAAAAATTTGTCCAAAATTATCGCAAGAAAACTCTTGTCCATTATCAATAGAATAACCATAAGCGCGAAAGTTCGGTACTTTTTCAAAAGAATATCTGTAAGGACCATCCGCATTGACGGAAAAATTGCCGAAAAAATTTACACTATCACCTTTTACCAATTGTGTTAAACCGGTTTCTTTAAAACAATTATTCAAATCAAAATAAACTGTCTTTGTTGAATCGGTGTGTGCTGTTTTAATTTTTGAAGCATCAACAGTACAATTATAAATTTGACCGGCATGTGTAATTTGCACCATACCGTTGCCGAAAATAAAAATATCTTTCAAACGATTCGAGTCACCTTTGACGATATTGTCATAAGAAATACGGACACCGATTGAATCATTTATTGGTGTATTGCCGACTACATTTCGCACAATCATTTGCACCGAATCGCAAGCTAATGCTACTTTTTTATTTGCTTTTGCTGCACTGAAACGTTTTGTATAAGTTGAGTCCGTAAAACCAAAAGTAGTTCTGTTGACATCAAAACTCGTTGAATTTAAACCTTTTGCACATTGATACGCAGCAACATCCGGACAAGGCGGCACGTCATAATGAATATTTGTGCCTTTCAAAGTATCGCAATACCAAACGTGACGACAATCGCATGGCGGACAATAAAATGCAAGTTCTATCGGAAATTTAGAAACACCCGGCACGGCATCACAACCGGCAATAAAACCCATTCGAGCAGAGTAATCACCGTTTAAAAAATTCAAATTATGTGCATCAAAAGCCATGTAAACCGTATCGGCGGATTGTTTGAAACTTAAAATGGGCAATGTATCCGTAAAGCGCGAAAAAATCATGGAGTCTTTTACGGCTATAATACCTTTCGGTAATTTTATTTTTATCTGAAATTGCTCCTGTCCGTTGCATGATTTACTGAAATTAAAAACATTTCTGCGCTCGGTATGTAAAATACTGAAGTATTTGCTATCTGTTTTTGCATCTGGATCGGGACAATTTTCTACTACGGCGTTGCCGTTAAATGGCGTAAAATAACCGGCTTGCAACACCACGTTATTCGGATTGCAATTGTCCGCGTATTGAATTTGGGCACTGAAACCGGATTCAAAATTATTAAAACAATTCACATCACTCAAATCAACTTTTTGAAAAACGCAATTCACGTCATACTCTACCGAAATGTTGATGGACTGACCGACCGGTAAATCATCAAAAATACCGTCGCCATCTGCATCCGTTAAACCTACACTCGCACCATCCGGATCGGTTTGAAATTGTGTATATTTACTGAGGTTAATTAATGCTGTATCCGGATTATCAATCCGTACGCCGGCAATAGTAATCGCCGTAATTTTATAACCATCGTAGTTCAAATTAAATTTACCGCCGACACCTATTCCCGTCAAAATATTGTGCATAGTTGCAACGCCTGCATCAATTTCAACACCATTATTTGTAAAAGTCACGCTCGAAACACCTTTTTTGCAATAACCGCCAATCGTATTTGTGCCGGTACCGGATTGAAAAACGACATTCACTGCACCTTGTCCTGTTTGTACAATATCGCTTTTTATCACCGAATTACACAATACCCCGTCGCAACCCCAACTTGCTGTGTGTGAACTTGAACGACTGTCATTGCAATTAATTAAACATATATCTTCAATAATAGTAACGGTTTCATTCGGATCAAAAATTGTGTCGGCATTAGATGGCGTACCGGTACCGATTGTATTGAATTTAAAATAATTAGAAGTAATTTTTGCGGCAATAAGTGTATCTCCTGTGGCGGACACATTTTTTGTATATTGTATCGGTTGACCATTGACGGTGATATTTTTTATGAGAACACCTTTGCCTTGCGCGTTGCTGTAATTAAAATTTGTCAACCAACCCGTTAAACCTGAATTATTGACGACAATTTTTCTTTGATAACAACTGCCCGCACGAGCTTTATTACCCGCATTGTTCGATACGAATAAAGTTAAGTAAGGTATGCGCAATTGATCGCGGTATTGTGTAGAAAGATCTGTTTCCGTTAAACTTGTTTGCGTACCGAGATCGTAAGTAAAATCCCAACGGTCGAATACGTCGAGTAAATCATTTTTGCTTAAGGTATCCGTATA
>JAYTIA010000034.1:0-2531 GCA_043732145.1 Saprospiraceae bacterium | reverse complement strand
GATTGCATCGCAAGGAACGAAATATCAATGGTATTCGGGTGAGGTGCCGCTCGCGGGTGAGACCAACCAAAGTTTTTATCCGACAACTTTTGGCGATTCCAAAGTGAAAGTAACAAACGCATTAGGTTGTTCGAGATTTTCCGAAGCGGTACATTCCGATGCGGATTTCGTTGACAATTGTCCGCAAATACACAAAAATTTCGGACAAACTTGCGATGACGGCAATCCGAAAACAATCAATGACAGAGTGAGAAACGATTGCAAATGTCGCGGCGATTATTATTCGCCTGCCATAGCAACCAAATGTCCGACGAATATAAATGTCGTTTCAACGGATAAATACGGAACGGTCGTCACTTGGAACGAACGCGACATGTTTTCGGGTGTTGCGGGTTATTGCAATTTGCCGAACAGGGACATCAATGTACAACGCACATCGGGTTATTACGCGGGTTATCCGTTTCCTGTAAATACACTTGTCTACGAAGAGTATGTTGCCACCGATGCTTGCGGCAATAAATCGTCGTGCAGCTTTTATGTGCGCACTTCCGATATCGTGAAAAACATTTCGACCGCGCCGAATAATACCGCCGATCCGAACTCGGCGTACAATTCCGAACAAACGGGCGGTGCATTTGCGTTGTATCAAAACATACCCAATCCGACGGCATCGACGACAAAAATCGGTTTCAATTTGCCGAGCGCGCAAAATGCACGATTGACGATTATCAATATGTCGGGACAAATACTTTTTCAAAAAAATATGGACGGACAAATCGGTTACAACGAAATTACCATTGATAAATCGGAATTAAACGCGAGCGGCGTTTTGCAATATCGTTTGGATACTCGAGATTATTCGGCGACGAAACGCATGGTGGTGACGGAATAATTGACAATTGACAGTCAATTAAAAAACAAAAATCGTACGAAGAATTTTCTTCGTACGATTTTTTTTATTAGTGCAAAAAAATTTCAGAAAAATGGTATTCTAATAATTCTGCCGAAGCTATTTTTTAAATTCTATTGATGGATTTTTATTTCTCTGCGAGTAAGCGATAATAATATTTATCCCGATATAAACCCCGATAATAATCGGCAACGCTAAGTAAGGTACCCATAATAGTAAAAGCAAGGCAATGAAAAGAAAAATGAAACGCATTTCGTTACCCACCCATGAAATTTTTTTAAATTTAAAGGAAAACATAGGAACTTCACTGACCAGTAAAAAACAACTGATAGGAATTAAAAGCAATAAAAGGGTTGAAGAAAATTGAATACCTTTAAAAACGTGCATGATGAGCAAACCGGAAAAAAAAACTGTGTTAGCCGGTGTGTTCAATCCGACAAAATTTTCGCGTTGACGCGTATCAATATTAAATTTTGCGAGGCGATAGAGTGAAAAAACGGTGATAAAAAATCCTGCATAAACAGCATACGGTGGTAATCCGGCATCTTCTTTCAGCAAGCAATAAATAATAGTTCCAGGCACCACACCAAACGACACGGCATCTGATAAAGAATCGAGTTGCAAACCTAATTCGGAAGTCACGTTTAGCAATCGCGCAACAAACCCGTCGAGATAATCGGCGAACATCGAAAGGGCGATAAACAACAAAGCGTTAGAGTAAGCGTGTTGAAACAAAGACACGATGGCACAACATCCGAAAAAAGCATTTAAGAGCGTAACGGCATTTGGTATTTGCGATTTTATACTTTTCATCCGGCAAAATTAAATTAACACGTTAAAGATTTGTGAATATTCATACAAGTTATCGAAATTTTAATAATTTTATTGCGTTTTAATGCAATTAACAATTAATAACGAATAATGAACAATTTTTGAAAAAACTTTAATCCAAAAATTATTATTCATTCTCCATTATTAACTGTTCATTTGATAAAAGCAATGCGCTGCAACCTAAACTGTAAAATTTAAAATACATTCTAAATTTCTACTTCTAGAAAATTGATACAATGAGGCAGCACTATTTTTTTTATCTTACTTTTTCTTCTTTCCTTTTTTTCTCAACCCAATTATCTGCACAAGTGCCGGCTAACGATGATTGTGAAACAGCACTGCATATTCCGGATGCCCATAATTTTTGCGGAAATTATACAAACATAAATGCAACCGTTGGTGCTTATGATGCCGCTACATGTTATACAAGTAAAGGTAAAGATGTTTGGTTTTCGTTTATTGCTGTGGGTGGAGAAGCAACCATAAATGTAACGCCCTACGGTAATACCAATCCGCTTAAAAATCCTGAAACATCTTTATATTACGGTACTTGTGGCGGCACTTTATCTGAGTTAGGTTGCAATGGAGTCGGCGCACCTACAATTGATTTAACACGCGGCGGTTTAATCGTTGGAGAAACGTACTTACTCCGTGTTCAAGGTGCTAATAATACAACAGGTAATTTTCAATTATGCATAAAAAATTATAATCCGCCTTCTCATATTGATGCAGACTGTCCGACAGGAACTGTGTTATGTGATAAATCTCCTTTTTCCGTTGAAAGTTTTTC
>JAYTIA010000033.1:0-6746 GCA_043732145.1 Saprospiraceae bacterium | reverse complement strand
GAAAATCATTATTTTTGAACTGTGCGATGTTGTCGAAATTCGGAATGCCGGTAACAAAAATTTTTTCCCGCTTTGTACCAAGTCTATTAATATGATTTTTGTAACCTTCTGAAGCAGAACAATAAATATCGAGTAAATCACTTGATCCATTTAACGAGGTATCAATCGTTACCCAAGCCGGCAAGTGAAAAACTTGGACTAATTTGCTGATAAAGTTATATTTATCAATCATACCTTCTTGAACATGAATGTTTTTCGTTTTCAATAAACGGCGCGGTACTACGACATCGGTGCAATGGAATACCAAATCGTAATCGTGTTTTTGTGCTTCATAATCTTCTTTCAAATTATGTTCGCGTAAAAATTTATCGGAATTTTTTTTGAATTGTCCCGCATACGCCGTCGTATCAAATATGCCGAATTGACGCAAAAACTTAGCGAGTTTCAAATCGGTAAAAACTTGCGAGAAATAACAATCGTAATCATCGCATAAATGCTGCGATATTTGATACATCTGCGAAGTTTGATTCGTAGAACCGATAATAAAAAGTATTTTTTTCTTCATAATGGTTTAGCTATCAGCTATCAGTTGTCAGCTGTCAGCTATCAGTTTTTGTTGATAGTTGACAGCTTATAGCTGATAGATATATAAATTAATAATCCAATTTTATCCGAAAGCGAATACCGCCCTTCGTTACATTCGGGTTGTCAAGATACGATAAACGCCACATATAATCTATGCGAATAAATTTAAAAATATTAGCGATACCGACACTCGCTTCCATATAAGGACGCGAACCAAGTTCAAATGTCAAAGGATTTCCGGTGGTAGCATCGGTCGGAAATTTGAATAAACCATTTTCACCTGTCGGTCTGTTTTGCGCATCAAGACCTCCCCAGAGTGCTTTGAAAGTAAACACTTCGCGCAATTTTAATTTTCTGATGAGCGGAATGCGATTAAAAATAAAGCCGCTCATGTTGTAATAGATATTGATGGAGGCGTATTTATCGCTCACAAATTCCAAATAGTTCATCAAATTAAAAGATTCGTATTGATAGCCGTAAGTTTGATTGGCTTTATGTATCGTTAAATACGGAAACGGTACTTGCCCGAAAGTGCGTCCGGCTTCAAACGTCACATCGGCATAACCAATCGGTGATAAATAAAAAACTTTTTCTGCCGAAAGGTTCAAGTTACCGTAATTATACTGCCCGTTCAAAATATTTTTAAAACCTTGGGCATAACTCAAACTGAAAATTGGATACTTCGTTAAAATTGGTATCCGAAAGCCGGCACCTTGATAAAATTTATCGTGCGGAGCATAGCGAAGTGTCAAAGCCGCTTCCGAAGTTTGCGTAAAATTTTGTGTCCGCATTTCACCGGCACTTAGATAGTTGAAGCGTAAATTGCCCGCCGGTGTGAGCGTTGTATTTTTCAAATTTACAGTATAAGAGAAGCCGTTTCTTTTTTCGTTAATATACTCGCCTCCGATACTTTCCGTATAAATCATCTTATCATTGACACCGCGTTTGAACGATAAAAATAAATTATCTTCGTTGACAAATTGTAAATTCTGTCCGGGTATTTTTATTTCATTGCTGTAAAAAGCGCGGAACTCATTCAAAGGATATTTCAATACCTGACTATTGGCAAAATTATAGCGCACGTTAAAAGCTTCTTTCCAATGTTGATCTTTAAAACCGTAAGCTGTATAACCTTCAATGTTCCATTTATTACTGAACTTCGGATTTGTTCTGCCGCCGAGACGTAAGCGCAAACCTTCTATATAGTTGAAACTATAAGCCGCATTCATAGGGCCTAAATCAAACCCGCCGAAAGAAGCATAACCTTCAACCGCCAATCTTGCAAAGGTAACGAATGTTTTAAATCTGCGATTATTATTCAAACTATCCATCGTTTTATAAACGCCTTTCTCTACCGTTCTCAGTGTATCGTGTCTGTTGACAGCCCAAAACGAATCGTTTTTTTGATAAAGATTTTCAGAGTAAGTAACGCGATCTGCAGTCGTGAAAACGGCATCGGGTATGGGTTTATTAATTACATAGTTGTTGTACGATGTCGTTTTTTTTCCCATAACGGTGCGCACACTGTCGCGATTTCCGATACCGTAATCCATTACCAATTCATCTTTAGAAAGCATTAAACCTTTCGGAAAGCCCGGTGTTTCTACAAAATCGTATTCTTGAGAAATCGTGAGTTGACTCACCCAATTCAAATTTATATCGCCCGGTACACCAATTTCTATTTTCCTCACAGCATAACTCGAATCTTTTGCCGACACGTACAAACGACCGATGAAAGCTAAATCCGTTTTATTGCGCGGTGCGAAATATAAGCGCACACACGAATCTTGTTTGAATTTAACTGTATCGAGAATATAAAAACGATAAATATTTGGTGCTATCGGACTCAAAGGGCTTGTGAACTGCGTGGTGAATAAATATACGGCGTCTTCATACATATCAACGTCTTGATACATATTCTGAACATAATTCGATATACCTTCTTTATCCAAAAAGCCTAAATTCGTTTGCTTCTCGCCTTGTTTGATTTCGCGTATCTCGTTCGGTTTGCGATAATAAACATCTGTCAACGCTTCTCTGAAATAAAAAGGCCAACTTACTTTTCCGTTAAATTTGTTGGTATCCACGTTATCGAATACAAATTTTATACCTCTAAAAATGAAATTGTTTTTCATTTTTTCGGTTACATTGTTTAAAGCCAATTCTACTTTATCGTATTTATTGTAAGTGTAGTAAGACAAATTACTCGCCCTGTTTTTACTTTTATTTTCGATAACTTTTTTTATTAACTCTACCGCCGGATTGCCTTTATTGCGATATTTTTGAACTTTTACCACTACTTCATTGAGCAACCCGCCTTCTTTCAGTTTTATTGTGTAGATATTCGTCGTGCCAATTTGAACATCAACGGTTTGAGTTTGATAACCTACATACGAAATTTTTAGTTTTTTAGACGCATTTTGAGTTTCTAAATAAAAATTGCCATCAATATCACAAGCCAAGCCGACACCGGAACCGTCGAACTGAACATTAACAAAAGGCATTTTCTCACCGCGTTTATCATCAAACACTTGACCTTTAATGACAGTAGTAGGCTGTGTTTTTTGTGCGGTGCTCACAAAAGCAAAAAAACAAAAAAAAATAAGTGCTTCCAATCGTTGAAACGGGGTCATCATTGATAGTTGAGTTTTGATGTGTAATAAGTTTATTTAATAAGTTTATAGACGAATAAATTGGCAAAAAATTTTTCAATCTATTTTTTTTTAACTTTTTTCACACTAAAATAAAAACTTTGCGCAAATTTAATCAAATGATTAATAAATAAAAATAATTTTTTTTTAACACTACCATAAATGCCGTCGTGTATTATTTTTGTCGCTCATTGTTTCTCACGTCTATTCTTCATTTTTAATTTCTTCTCGTGAATTTATTCGATATAAAAAACAAAACAGCCATCGTTACCGGCGCATTAGGCTTAATCGGTAAAAAACATTGCGACGCATTGGCGGCTTTCGGTGCCAAGGTTGTAGTCGCTGATATGAACGAGCAAGCGTGTATTGCGTATGCCAAAATACTCGGTAGAAAACATTTAGGTGTCGGAATCAATGTCACGAACAAAAAAAGTTTGGAAACGGCAAGAAATAAAATCGTGGCAAAATTTGGTACGATTGATATTTTAGTGAACAATGCAGCGATTAACGATATGTTTGAAAATCCGGCAATGGCAGCCGAACTTTCTGCTTTTGAGAATTATCCGGTAGAATCGTTCCGAATGTCGCTAGATGTAAATGTGACAGGTGTTTTTCTTTGTTCGCAAGTTTTCGGAACAGTTATGGCAGCGCAAGGTAGGGGCAGCATTATAAATATTGCTTCCACTTACGGCATGGTCGGTCCCGATCAAAGTATTTACAGAAATGAAAAAGGCGAACAAAATTTTTATAAATCTGCCGTTTATCCGGCAACGAAAGGTGCGGTGATAAATTTCACCCGTTTTTTGGCGGCGTATTGGGGCAATAAAGGTGTACGTGTGAATACACTTTCTCCGGGTGGTGTAGAGAATGCGCAAGATACTTTTTTTGTAAAAAATTATTCAGCCAAAACACCGCTTGGGCGCATGGCAAAGAACAGCGATTATCAAGGGGCACTTATTTTTTTAGCATCAGAGGCTTCATCGTATATGACCGGTGCTAATTTGGTTGTTGATGGCGGATGGACAGCGATTTAATTCATCAAAAATCAACATAAACGATAAAACATAAGCGATAATCATCATTGCCGGTCAAAAGATTTATATCAATAGCATTTTTGGATTTACTTTGCATCCTTTCTGAAAAAATTGCGTCCTTTGCTGTTGATTTATCGCAAAGGACGCAATTTTTTCAGAAAGGATGCAAAGTTTGATTAAATTTCAAGCCTTTGGAGAGCAATCATTCATCATTCTTTCATCCATTTAATCGTTTTCGTAGCAAGTCCGTCTATGCGCAAAGCAACGATATACAAACCGGTCGGTAAAATATCCAATTGCTCGAAAGTATGTGAATATTCGCCTGTTTGAAGTGTACCGGCATTCCATTGACCGACAAGACTGCCGTTGATATTTAAAACATCAATCCGCACCGGCGATTGTTGTTCGAGTTTAAATACCACCGTCGGATTTTCACTGCCCGGATTCGGTGATACAGCCGCTTGAATATCGGAAGTATTATTCACAAAACCTGAATTATCGCCGCGTAAACAATTCGTACCGCCTTGTTTGAAACGCACATCACTCCAATCACCAAAATTCATGCCCGCAGAATCACATGCTACTCTAACGCGCACCACATAATTGATACAAGCCGTTAAATTTTTAAAAATATAATAAGGCAGAACTGAATTTATCGAAGCACTCCAATCCGTATCCGTAGTTTTGCGGTATTGCACTTGATAATTCATGAACGGACGCGGTGAAAATGATGCCCAATAAACCACTACTGTATCGGCAATAAGTTTCACACCAATTTCTTGTATTTTCGGACAAACGGCAGATGCAACACCTGTGCCGCAACCGGAAGTAGCAAATTTATCCGGTGCGCTCCAAGCCGCCGGAGCAGTTGCTGTGCTGCAAATTTGACGCACTTGCCATTCATATACTTGACAACGTTTCAAGCCGGTCAAGAAATAATTTGGATGAGATGCTTTTATGATTGTCCATGCAGCATTCGCATCCGTCGCAATTCTGTACTGAATTTCATAATTACCCGGATTAACGCCTGTCCACATAAAATTAACCGTTGTATCGTGTGCAACGTCGGCATCTAATCCTTCAGGTATTTTGCATATTGGTGTGACGACACAACCCGATGTAGTGAAATGAACAATGTTTGACGCTTCTGAAACACCGTTAGCACAAACCGCAGATACACGCGCCAAATACAAACGGCATTTGATTAAATCTTTCAAAGTAATTGTAGTTGCCGTTGTCGAATCGCGTTTCCAAACCGCAGAACTGTCCGTTTTATATTCTACATAATATTTTGTTGCACCTACATTTGTCCATTTTAAAAAAGCGTGTGTCGAATCTGCAGAGACTACACCGATTTCTGCCGGCGTACCGCAAGATGTTGTACAACCGCCGGTAGTAAAAACTAATTCAAGTGCGTCAGACAAAACACCTGTAGGACATTTTGTTTGAATGTGCGCTACAAATTTTTTGCAACGCGGCAAACCGGTTAAAGTATAATTAGTACCTGTTACCGCAATCGTTTTTTTGTAAGTACTGTCTGTTGAAACTACTGTCAAAACTGCATTATTTTCGTTCAACTCCGTTGCCCAACCAAAATAGGCAATGGTATCTTGAGCCGCACCTTTAAATGCAATCGGACGGTGACAAGTTGTAGCAGCGCAACCTTCAGTTTTAAAATATGTTAAAGGACTCGGTGCAGTCACGCCTGTTGCACAAACGGCAATCACACGTGCTACAAAAGATTGGCAAGGGTGCAAACCGGTAAGTGTAAGAAAACTTTCTTTTGTCGAATCGCGTTTCCAAACGCCGGAAGTACTGTCTGTTGCAATCCGATACTCGACATAATATTTTGGTGCATTGCCCGCCCATTTTATAACGACTGTATTATTGGCATCACTAACGGCGGCACCAACTTGTTGAACGGCAGAACAAGTTGAAGCTACACATCCGGAAGTTTCAAAATTCACACCATCTAAATAATCACTCACAGTATTGTTTGAACATTTTGTTTGAATATAAGCTATAAAATGTTTGCAACGCGGTAATCCTGAAAGCGTATAAGTTGAACCACCGACTGTAATTGCTTTTTTGAAAGCAGTATCCGTCGCTGCAATCGTGATAATTACACTGTCACCGCTCGGTACTTGCCACGATAAAATTGCTGATCCATCCGTTCCCGCAACTTTGAAAGTTGTCGGTTTCGGACAAACTGTCGTTGTACATCCTGCTGTTTTGAATTTAATCGTAGCCGGTTCAGACCTCACACCGTTGCAAACTGCGTAAACAGATGCTTGGTAATAAGTACAAGCAATGAGATGTTTAAGCGTAATATTAGTTGTCGAAGAAGAATCGAGCAATATTGCCACGGGTGGAAGTGTGCCGTCAATCGGAAGAGCATAATAGCTTACATAAAACTTTGTAGCAATATCATAAGCCCAACTTAGCCTAATGGAGTCGGCAAAAATATCTTTTGTAA
>JAYTIA010000032.1:0-2535 GCA_043732145.1 Saprospiraceae bacterium | reverse complement strand
GCTTGCGTTTTACCTTTATAATTAATTGTAACCGTTGAACGATTATTGCTTTCGTCGCCGTAACGATTCCATAAATCAGCAGCCGGATTATTCGGGTCAGCTAATTCAGGGAAACGCGGATTAGCAGATGAAAGCGTATTTTGGTTTTGTTCTGTCTGTGTATTAGAAATCCAATCTGTTCCCTGCATGTAAGAAGCATTTACTTTGAAAGCAAATTTATTATTGAAGGCTTTGGCGTAACGCACTGCTGTTTCCGTAAAAATTGCGGGCGAATGATCTAAATTATCTACATGATTAACGCCCGTTTTTTGATAAACACCCAAGCCTTGATAAATAAACGGACTTTTAGTTTGCAAACTTGCCAAACCGTTAATTGCATTCATGCCATAAAGTGCAGATGCAGCCCCTGATGTAACTTCAACACTGGCAATGTCTAATTCGGTTGGTCCGATTGCGTTTCCGAGCGGAACGCCGAGCGTTGCCGCTTGTATATCAACACCATCTACTAATTGCATGAAGCGAAAATTATTGGGAATATTAAATCCGCGTGCATTCGGTACTTTAAAAGTTAAACTTGAAGTGGTGAGTTGAACACCTTTTAAATTACCGATGGCATCGTAAAAACTTGGTGCCGGATTTTCTTTTATCGTACGAAAATCTAACTTTTCAATAGCAACCGGCGATTGTAAAATTTTTTCTTCAACGCGTGAAGCAGAGACAACAATTCCTTCGGTCAAAATATTTTGCGTGTTAAGTTCAACCGAAATTTTACTGTCTTGACTTAAAATATCAATGTCTTTGTTTTCAAACCCGACACTTCTGATGTTTAAAGTAATTGGAAATTTTAATTTAGTTTTTAAAGAAAATTCTCCTTGCTCGTCTGAAACGGTTCCGGTTAAAGTATTTTTTATTTGGATTGTGACACCGGGTAAAGCTTCTTTTTTATCTTTATCCACCACTTTACCTGAAATAATTAATACTTCTTCTTGCGCATTCACTTTATTTTCAAAGAAAATAACAAGACCCAATATGACGAGTCCAAAAAATAATAGTTTTTTAGTAAAATTTGTCATTGTTTTAAATATGTTTATGATAATTAATTGATTTTAAATTTTTGCATGGCAAAGCCAATCAGACAGCAGGAAGTATCTGATAAAAGAGATAAATAAAATTTGAAAAAATTTTAGCAACAACAACAACAAATCGGTGAACCCGAAACCATGTTGAGTGTTTTTAGGAAAGAATAATTTTTAATTCCTGAAGGAATAAGTCGGGTTGTGTTAACCGATTGCTTCATAACAATTTTGTGTTTTTATATTTCCAAAAAAGGTTCAGGATTTGGCACCGAGTTCTAATCGTAAGAAGGGTTGCCGACGTTTCATCAAGCCTGTCTCTCCACGTCTCTTTATAAAAACAATTCCGGCAAATTTTAATGCAATTTAAGCAAAAATTTACCGGCGTTTTTTCATCAAAATATCAAATTGTATTCCATATTTTGATTATGATGCAAAGGTAAAAGAAATTTTTCTATAATTCCATAAAATTAGTAGAATTGATTAAAAGAAATTTTTTTTAATCAAAAAACTTCGCGAAAAAAAAGTATAATTATTTATAGATCAGTTTTTTACAAAAAAAAGCAACGATTAAAAAAAATTAATCGTTGCTTTTTTTTGTAAAATTTAATTTTCAATTTATTAAAATCATCCAATTACTAGTAATTATTCGCATTATAAATTTACAGTTAAAATTTTCGACCTAACCAATAACTATTTAGTTATCGGCAAAGGTTGAAAATTTTTAAAAAATCTATTTTACCAAATCTTTGCTCTATTCACCGGTTCTTTATACATTTTATCGCCGGGTTTTACATTAAACACGTCGTAAAACGCTTGAATATTTGTTAAAGGACCATTTGCACGGTATTTTCCCGGTGAGTGCGGGTCTAATAAAACTTGTTGCGCTTCACTTTCGGAACGCATATTCGCACGCCAAACTTGCGCCCAAGATAAAAAGAATCGTTGATCGGGTGTGAAACCGTCAATTTTATCTTTATTCATCGCTTGCGGCGAATAAGTTTTGAAGGCTTCGTAAGCCATAGATAGACCGCCGAGGTCTGCCAAATTTTCACCGAGTGTAAGTTTGCCGTTTACCGGAACAGTATCCAAAACGCGATAAGCACTGTATTGGTCTTCTACCATTTTTGCTTTCGTATCAAATTTTTTAGAATCGTCGTCCGTCCACCAAGTTTTTAAATTGCCGTCGGCATCATATTGTCTGCCTTCATCGTCAAAACCATGCGTCATTTCGTGACCAATTACTGCAACGATGCCGCCGTAATTCACGGCATCATCAGCATTTGGATCGTAAAAAGGAAATTGCAAAATGCCCGCCGGAAAAACAATTTCGTTCATCGAAGGATTATAATACGCATTCACTGTCGGCGGAGTCATACCCCATAAAGTTTTGTCAACAGGTTTACCCAAATGATTAATTTCGTCTTTGTACAAAAATTTGCGAGCGTTTAATACATTTGAC
>JAYTIA010000031.1:0-6763 GCA_043732145.1 Saprospiraceae bacterium | reverse complement strand
CCGATTATGTTGTGGGTATCTGGGCATCGGCAAGTCGCCAACAAACGCGTGTAATGGATAACACAACGGGTAAACAAACGACAAGCGGTAATTGGGTGCAAGTATCGCGTATCGGTATGCCGTTAACAAACGAAGCTGTTATTCCAATCGGCAGCAAAGATCGTTGGAATCTTTTGACACCTTATACAGAAGACCCAAATATGGATAAGTATTTCACAAATCCGGAACTTGGTTTATATATGGATGATGCTCAATTCGGTGGTGCTGTACCGGCTTTTGCAAAATTGCGCACACAACGCGCTGCTGCAACAGTTTTAGGTAATGTAGATTTCGGTAATTCGAAACAAGGTCTTTATGTAATTTACGGTCATCCTGCAACGAAAGGTTCAGCTTTAGACACTGCAATTTTCGGTAAATATTTATTGCGTCCTAATCAGCCGCGCTCTGTAGATTTATTGCCGATATTTTATACCGGCGTACCGAATCTCGCACCTTATCAATTAGCGACAGGCAAAACACCGGGTAATCCGTTCACGGCGGGCAAACCGTTTATCAATAATTTTCTTCCGACTTTCGGCGATATGTTGCGTTTGAATATGGCAGTACCGATTACACCACGTAACCATCCGAAATTCAGTTCTTTGGGTATAGTTAATGCGGCAGTTTTAGGTTTAACGGATACAGCGTATAATAAAAACAATAGTCTGCAATTTATCCCGAACATGGACGGTTTCCCGAATGGTCGCCGTTTAGAAGATGATGTAACGCGCATTGAGTTGCAAGCGGTATCAGGCGTAGCATTAGCAGCAGTCGGTTTATGGTATGACGATTGGGTAATCGGACAATCACCACTAACACCGAAACTTTTAAATGTTTTGGGTTATACTACCGGTGTCGAAGCCAATGATACAACTTTCAAAGCAAATTTTCCTTATGTTCAAACGCCTTGGAGTGGTTTTGGTCGGTGCGGCGGTGGCAATGCGCTTTCGACGGCAACGAAAGATATTTCAAACGGTATCGGTTTGCAAGCACCACTTGTTGTTTTAGGTCAAAACTATCCGAATCCGGTAGTACAATCTACAACGTTCAAATATCACGTAGCATCTGATGCTCGAATCAGTTTGAGTATTTATGATATGACCGGTAAATTTATTGAAACAGTGGTAGATAAAACTCAATCGCAAAATGAATACGAAGTGACTTGGCAGCCGAAACAAATTCCTTCAGGGCTTTATTTCGCAGCGATACGTGCCAATGGTGAAATTATGCAAACGATAAAAGTTACTGTGGTTAAATAATGTATAAAGAATGGTTTTGAAAAAGTAAGACTGTAGTCATCCCGAGTTTTCTGAAAAGAAAGTTCGGGATTTTTTTTTGCCACATTTATATCTGTCGCCGGCATTTGAAACACTTTCAGTCGCATTATTTTTTTAATCTAAATGCAAAAGCAATTGTACTTTATAAAATGTGGGTTTGTCTTCAACTTCGAGCGTGTAATTGTCCGGATAACTTAATGCCAATCTGCGTTTTACGTTTTGCAAACCGATGCCGGATTTTTCTTTCACATTTTTTGCTTGTTGCGGTATTTTACTATTTTCAACGCTGAAAATACAATTTTTATCGGCTAAAATAATTTTTACGGACACATACGCGGCTTTAATATTATTAGTGACACCGTGTTTGAAAGCGTTTTCTACAAAAGTAATCAGTATTAATGGCGTAATGCGCACACCTTCGGCATTGCCTTGCACTTCAAACGATACCGGAAAATTATCTTCGAGTCGCAATTTTTCTAAACTAATATAATTTTGAATGTACTCGATCTCTTTACTCAACGGCACTTTTTCGTGATTCGATTCGTAAATCATATAACGCATCATTTGAGAAAGTTTAACTACAACTTCCGCCGTATTCGGCGATTGTGTAAAAGCCAAAAAATATAAATTATTGAGGGTGTTAAACAAAAAATGCGGATTAATTTGTGCTTTTAGAAATTGTAATTCGGTCGTGAGTTTTTCATTTTCTAATTCTTTTTTTCGAGCATCCAATTCAAACCATTCTTGAATGAGTTTGAGTAAACAGACAAACATGACAATAAAAAAAGTTGTCAAAATCACGCGTTGAATAAAACCGGTACTGTAAAAATATCGCTCATGGTAGGTATAACCATCTTTTACGTATCTTTCGAGAATAACGTAAATAAAAACGAATGGAATAAACGTGGTTAAAAATCGAAGTAAATATTGCCCTGCATTTCTATTTTTCAAAAAAGGCGGTAAAACATAAAAGAAATTGATGTAGCTGATGATCATCATCATCGAAACGTGTTGAACGGTATCTATCAGTACTTCTTTTATGTCGGGTTGAATACCATGACGCGGTTCATTCAAACCAAAGAAAAAAAATAAAGAATAAACACACCAAAAAGTAAGATGCAGTATAGAAATGCGATGCCGTTGAAAAAAAGACATTTTATGATTTTGGATTTACGGTTTTTGCGATAAAATTCAATTATCGTAGAGGGTAAATAATAAGTCGGTGTAATTTTTAAATTTAATTGACCACTTTATATTTATCCGTCCATTCAATTGAGATGCAAAGTTCAATATCTTGCGCGAAAAATAAATTTACATTATACGGGTAGGTGTTTATTTTCGACAATCAGGTACTTTACAGTATAAAAAAATCTTGCAAGAAAATTAATTTTTCTTGCAAGATTTTTTTATACACCCATTTATTATTACAAAATCGTTGCCTTCGTTGCTTCTAAAATCGCACGTGCGCCGGCTAAATCTTTTGATTGCGCATAAACGCGTAAAACAGGTTCTGTTCCCGAAGCCCGCATCATTACCCATTCACCATTACCGAGATTATATTTCCAACCGTCAATCGTTTCGAGCGATTCAACTTTATATTTTCCAAACTGTTTATACGGCGTTTTATTGCAAATAGCAACGATACTTTCTTTTTTCTCGTTCGTCAAATGCAAATCGTCACGGTCTGAAGCGAATGAACCGACAATATCGTACACTTCTTGAATCAATGCTTTCAAAGATTTTCCGGTTGTTGCCATAAATTCGAGAATCATCAAACCAATCCAAATACCGTCGCGTTCGGGAATATGTCCTTTCACTGCCAAGCCGCCGGATTCTTCACCACCGACCATGACATCGCGTTGCGTCATAATTTCGGCAATATATTTGAAACCGATTTTTGTCACTTCGCACGGAATGTTAAACGCTTTCGCCATGTCGCGCATTTTATCCGTTACGGAAAAAGTAATCACTACTTCGCCCGTTGATTTTTTGTATTTGTGCATATATAGTAGCAACAACAATAAAATATGGTGCGAATCTACGAAATTCCCGTCGCCATCGTATAAACCGATGCGGTCTGCATCGCCGTCAGTTGCAATGCCGAGTTGGATTGCAGGATTTTTTTTAATTGTTTCGGAAAGTGAAGTTAAATTTTTATGAATCGGTTCCGGTGCTTGACCGTGCATTCCCGGATTCCAATCGCAGTGCAACATCACTGCTCCGGGTAAAATTTGTTTAAATGCTCTTTGCCCTGCTCCATACATCGCATCGTAAGCGATTTTTATTTTCGATGCTTTAATTTTTTTTAAGTCGAACCCTTTTCGGACTTGTTGTACATACATTTTTTCCAAGTCAACGTATTCCAACAATTTTTTTGCTTCCATATCCGCCAGCGACGGCAAATTTGTCGGCGGCGTTTCGGGAATGAGTGCTTCCACTTCATTTATCGTTGACTGAAAAGCCGGACCGCCGAAATGCGATTTCAGTTTGAAACCGTTGTAACTCGGCGGATTATGACTCGCCGTAATGACGATACCTAAATCCGATTTTGTTTTCTGAACGCCCAACGATACCATCGGTGTCGAAGCAAAACTCGGAGCTAAAAGCACTTTGATACCGTGCGCACCCAACACTTGCGCCGTAGCAGTCGTGAACATCGCGCCACCAAAGCGACAATCGTACCCGATGACGACTTTTTTCTTTTTATTTTTTTTGAGCCAAAGTGCCGTCGCTTCCGCTACGCGTTTGACATTATCGAGCGTATAATCGTCTGCGATAATTGCACGCCAGCCGTCGGTACCGAATTTAATTTGTACAGCCATTTTTTAAGTTGATTTTAGATTTTGGATTTTAGATTTTAGATTTACGATTCGTGCCAAAAATAAGAATAGTTATGAGAATGAAGAAAAAAGCACGAAGTTTTATTCAAAATCCGGAATAAAAACTTCACCTCTCTTGTTCACGGCGAAAAATTTTAACGCTATGTTAAGTGCGTTTCGGATTTTCTTTCCACAATTCGCTGCATTCATCGCATTTTCTGTAAGACATCGCAATAACTAATGTTTCACCACTTTCATTAATTATTTTGACAAATGTACCGGCTGCTCGCCAAACGAAATCGCCGGAATATGCGTTTGCGCAATTAATCGCGCACAATATTGAATATTCTCCGCCGAAGTCAAGCGATTCGTGAGGTTGAATAGTTAATACGCACCGCTATGAGTTCTAGTTCGGCAGTATTCCGCAATTGTTCCGTCATCGTCAATAAATCAATCGGTTTGAATTAACAAAAGAAGAATATAAAGAACAATCTACCCATTAAGTGGTAAATTTTATTACTACGGTGTTATAATGGTAATAATTTTTTCAAATCATGGTAATTGACAAAAATAATTCTCACCTTTATCTTTGTCAAGTTTTTTCAATTTTATCTAAATTCTAAACTAATAATTAAATGAAAACTTTATCTAAATTTTTTATCTATTTTTTTCATCAATTCTTATCGGTATCATTTTTTCTTTTTGTTGATTTTATTTCAATTTCTAATTTGTCAGCACAATCTCATCCGAATAGCAGTATTTTAGATGTTGAATTTAAAAATCAACGCCCCAATATTAATTTGAAAAATCAAAACTGGACCACAAATATATGCGGCAATAGTCTTTGGCTGAAAGGCGATGCTCCTTATGAATGGGCATCCGTTCTTGACAATAAAAAAAACGGCAACAGTGAAATAGTTGGCGTAGCAGGAACTGTTTTAAGTAACCCGCATCAATCTCTAGATGATGTTTGGTTTACCCATCCTTTTGGAAAAGATTTTGATTTTAATATGGCGTGGGCTGTAAATCCTAATTTCGATTTTTTACAAAATCCTTTTTCTTTAGCTGATGAAGAACATGACAACTCGGTAATTGAAGCTTTAAAAAAAGGTTTTGCAGGCGGTATCTTGCACGTTGAGATAGACAGCGCATTTATACCTCAGCCTTATCGCGCCGTTGAAAACGATCAAGTTGCCGTTTTCGGGCGTTGGATAGTTGACTGCGGTCATCCCGTATATCAAACTGAAATTCATCCGCCTTTAATGTTTGTTAAAGCATCAAGAGACCCGAACGGACGTGCAACTTTTTCAAAAATAATTGGAAGACCTTATTTAATAAGTCAAGATTTTGGTGATGGAAAAACTTTGCGCAATCACTTAAATGATCAAATATCTGATCTTCTTGGAAAATCATTTATTCCTCTTCCAATAGGAGTTGCGTATGCAAATGATCACTTAGTAGCGAAACCCAATATTGCTTCAAAACCTTTTACAGGAACACATTGGATGATTTTTTATGTTCGACCGCCACGCAGCGGTGAAAAATATCAAAAAGCTTATGTCTCTTATAATTTTACAGTTCGTTCGGGTGTAACTGTTACCTTATTTAATGTCAATGACGGCAATGGTACAATTGGTGTCAATGTACTTATGGATGAACTAAATTACATAGCACCACCTTTACCGCATAAAAGAGAAATTAATATTCCTATAAATGAACTTCAAAAAATTGATGAAGTCAAATCACTTGTCAAAAATCTAAAAGGTCTCGGCAATGGCATCGGAAATTATGCGATAAATTATGTTATAGACAAAGGCGTAATAACCAATCAATATGATTTGTATGACGTATCGGAACCAAGCAATTTAACTATACCCGCAGATCAAATCAATGCAAATAAATCTGTCGGGATTATTAATAATAATCAACCTTTCCCTATAAAAGGAAGTATTAAAGTTGAATGGCATGACATGGCTGTAATAGTTCCGCCTACGCATGTAACTCCGAGTGTAATAGTTGCGCCACCTACGCATGTAACGCCGAACGTAATAGTTCCGCCACCTACGCATGTAACTCCGAGTGTAATCGTTCCGCCTACGCATGTAACTCCCTCATCTCCAATAAAATCAAATATATCTATGCCTTATTTAACTGGAAATTGGTCGGAATGGAGACGTATAGATAAAACGGATTATCGTTTTCGATGGGGCAGAGATCCAAATGATGTAAAGTATAATAAATATATTGATGCCACTTTTGAAATGCGCAACCAAAGTAATAAACAATGGTACAGCAATATTTCTACTAAGGTATGCGGCAGCAACGGTAAATCGTATTTTAATATGAATGCTTTCTTAAAACCATTCGAGGCAAAAACATTTACTTTATTAACTGCTAATTGCGGGAGCTTAGAAAAACCTCTTTTTGATTTCACTATTACGCCATTAATAAAGATTGATTGAATTTATACATGAAACTGGATAAAATCCCGAAAATATTTGACATTAAGTCGGCTTTAGATTCAAGCGTTAAATTGTCATACTTTTATATTCACACAATCGTCCGCGCTTCGCGAGAACATCGCGCTTGAAAAAAATTTTTATTGTAGCGACGGAATTTTTTGCGGCG
>JAYTIA010000030.1:0-6769 GCA_043732145.1 Saprospiraceae bacterium | reverse complement strand
CAGGCAGGCGATAAGCAAATAAGCCAACGATTGATAGTGAGTCATTAAAAGCACGCGAGCCAAAAAAGTCCCGAATCTTTTCAGAGAATGAAAAAATTCAGGACTTTTTTGTTAAATCGTTTTACCTATTGTCTGACATAAAGTAAGTATCCTATACTAAAAACCAAAAAGCACCTGCTCGAACTAAATCGAACAAGTGCTTTTTTTATTTACCACGCTATCAGTCGGAAACTGACAACTAACCATTGACAACTATACTTTCACCAAACCTTTTGCTTTTTCAATCACATCTTTAGAAATACCGGCAGGTGCTTCTTGATAGTGTGAAAATTCCATCGTTGATGATGCGCGACCGGAAGTAATGGTACGCAGGTGTGTTACATAACCAAACATTTCTGAAAGCGGTACATCGGCTTGAATTGCAACGGCTCCGCCGAGTCGCGCTTCTTGACCTTTCGGTAAGCCGCGACGACGATTTAAGTCGCCGATAACAGGACCAACGTAATCTTCCGGCGTAATCACTTCCAATTTCATAATCGGCTCCATGATGATCGGTTTACATTTCGGTGCGGCTTCGCGGAAACCTTCTTTTGCACACAACTCAAACGCAATCGGTTTGGAGTCAACGGAGTGCATTGAACCGTCATATACGCGCACTTTCATCGCATCAATTTGATAACCGGCTAAAATACCGCTACCCATCATCGCATTAAAACCGTCCGTAACAGGTTTCATATAGTTTTTATCAATAGAACCACCGACGATACCCCAAATAAATTGTAATTTTTTCTTGCCGTTTTTGAAGTCTTCGCTGTCCAAAAATTCTTGGTCAGCAGGTCCGAGTTCAAATTCCATATCTGCAAACAAACCGGAACCACCCGATTGTTTTTTCAATTTTTCGCGGTGCGAGACAGTTTTTGTCAGAGCTTCTTTATAATTTACCATCGGCGCACCTTGATTACACTCAACGCCATATTCGCGTTTCATACGATCCACCAAAATTTCCAAGTGCAACTCACCCATACCGCTAATAACTGTTTGGTTGGTGTTTGTATCGTAAGCTACTTTAAATGTCGGGTCTTCTTCAGCCAATTTCGCTAAAGCCATACCCATTTTATCCATATCTTTCTGCGTTTTTGGTTCAACCGCCAATGAAATTACCGGTTGAGGGAAAGACATAGATTCCAAAATAATCGGATGTTCAACGGCACAAAGTGTATCGCCTGTACGAATATCGCCCACACCTACAACAGCTGCAATATCACCCGCATCAACGAAGTCAATAGGATTTTGTTTGTTCGCGTGCATTTGGAACAAACGCGATACACGTTCTTTTTTACCGCTGCGCGTGTTAAGTACATAAGTACCCGCATCTAAGTGACCCGAATAAACGCGGATAAAAATTAAACGTCCTACATATTTATCTGCAACAATTTTAAATGCTAATGCCGAAAATGGTTCTGATGATTTTGGTTGGCGTGATTCCGGTTGTTCTGTTTCCGGATTTGTACCTTCAATCGCATCAACATCTAAAGGAGAAGGTAAATATTGGCAAACGGCATCTAAACAAGATTGAACACCTTTGTTTTTGAACGCCGAACCGCACATCACCGGTGTCATTTTCATGGCAACTACTGCTTTACGGATAGCGACACGTAATTCGTCTTCGCCGATTGATTCCGGATCGTCGAAATATTTTTCCATTAAATTATCATCAAACTCCGCAGCAGCTTCTACTAATTGTTGGCGATAGTCTGCAACAGTTTCCACTAAATCCGCAGGAATAGGAATAACGGTGAACGTCATGCCTTGATCAGCTTCATTCCAAACTACCGCTTGGTTTGTAACTAAATCAACAACACCGATAAATTTTTCTTCATTACCAATCGGTACTTGCAACGGAATAGCATTCGCTCCGAGTTTCGCTTTCATATCGGCAACAACCGCAAAAAAGTCTGCGCCGGCACGGTCCATTTTATTAACGAATGCCAAACGCGGCACTTTATAGCGGTCGGCTTGTCTCCAGACTGTTTCAGATTGCGGTTCTACACCGTCAACTGCAGAAAACAATGCTACAACACCATCGAGTACACGCAATGAACGTTCTACTTCAACAGTAAAATCCACGTGACCAGGTGTGTCAATAATATTAATAGGATATTCTTCACCTTTCCAGAACCAACGTGTTTTCGTTGCCGCTGAAGTGATTGTGATACCGCGTTCTTGCTCCTGCTCCATGTGATCCATAGTAGCAGCACCGTCGTGTACCTCACCGATTTTGTGAGAAACACCTGTATAATATAATATACGCTCAGTTGTCGTTGTTTTTCCGGCATCAATGTGCGCGGCGATACCAATATTGCGCGTATATTTCAGATCTCTATTTGCCATGACTTAATTAAAATGAAAATATGTGAATTATGAAAGCTATCAGCTATTAGCTTTCAGCCATCGGCCTTCAGTTACTAAAATATAGAGACTGTTAGCTGAATACTGATAGCTCAGAGAAAAAAGAGTGGTGCGCTATACTTATAGGTTATGGGTTATGAATTATAGATGATTAGTTCCTAATCAAATTTAATTCCAAATTCAACTTTTCAAAGTTTTTCAGAACTCTTAACCAATAACCGATAACCAATAACTAAATTAAGCCTTGAAGTGAGCAAATGCACGATTCGCATCTGCCATACGATGCATTTCTTCTTTACGTTTGATAGATGCACCTTCGTTTTTTGCTGCTGCCATGATTTCTGCTGCCAATTTATCAGCCATACCTTTACCACTGCGTGCACGTGCATATTTGATGAGCCATTTCATGCCAATGGCAATTTTTCTTTTCGGACGGATTTCGGTAGGAATTTGGAAAGTAGCACCACCTATACGACGACTTCTTACTTCCACTTGCGGCATGGCATTCTGCAATGCTTTTTTCCAAACATTGTGCTCGTTATCGTTTGTTTTTTCTTTCACAATGTCTAAGGCATCATATAGGATGGTATAGGCTGTTGATTTTTTACCTTCCCACATTAAGTTATTCACAAATTGTGTCACTTGCGGGTCACTATAGCGCGGATCTGCGGCTATAACGCGAATCTTCGGTTTTCTTTTTCTCATCGGAGAAATGAATTTGTTTGATTGTTAGGAAATTTTGAAAAAACGCGGCAAATACTGATGGATGATTTCGAGAACCGTCTTTGTTAATTAATAATTAATAATTAATAATTAATAATTGCATTTTTGCAAATTCTTAATTTTTGATTCATAATTCTTAATTTCCAATTGCTTCTCTGCCGAATACAATTCAAGTTTATAATTTAACTAAAAGTTTTACAAAATTTAAAGCGAATTTAAACCCCGAAAAAATAATTCGTAATTTGTCATTCGTAATTCGTAATTTCTCAATTAAACTATTTTTTCTTTTTAGCAGGAGCCGCGCCTTTTGCTGCCGGAGCCGGACCTGCTTTTGGTGTTTTAGCCCCATACTTAGAGCGCGATTTTTTTCTGTCTTTTACGCCTTGAGTGTCTAAAGCACCGCGAACAATGGTGTAACGCACACCCGGTAAATCTTTTACACGACCACCACGTACTAATACGATAGAGTGTTCTTGCAAATTGTGACCTTCACCCGGGATGTAGCAGATAACTTCCATGCCTGTAGTTAAACGTACTTTGGCTACTTTACGTAGCGCAGAGTTCGGTTTTTTAGGCGTAGTTGTATATACCTTTGTACACACACCGCGACGTTGCGGGCATTCTTTCAGCGCGCGCGTCTTACTTTTTTCTTCTATTACTTCTCTGCCCTTACGAACGAGTTGATTTATAGTAGGCATTTGAACCCTAAGATTTAATTATAACGAAAATAAAATTTATACCGATTTTGTAAGCCCTCTTCAAAAAAATGCGTATCAATAAACTGTGTTTTGATGAATTCATAAATACTTGAAAATCAATTCTCCAAGTGGTTCATCATTCATAATTCACCTTTCATCATTTCTTTATTTTCATGCTTTCTAAAAAACGAGCGCAAAGTTAGTTTTTTTTTCTCTAATTGAAAAGTTTTTTTTAATATTGAAAGATAATTTCTTAAAAATACTTTATCAAAGCACGAAAGTGATTAATTTTTTTATTGAATTTTTCATTCTCTCTTATTCTTTAGTCCACAGTTTATTTATTAAGCAGATTTTTTCAATCTAACATCATTATCCAATTAAAATAAAGTTACCGTTATTTCTTGGCGCTGCACTCTATTGGTAATATATTTTTCAGATGCCGACAAAAAATATTCTAATCATTTTTTGACAAAAAACCAACCAATGTGTGCAGATTTAATTTTATCTTTGAATTGTGAGATAGTGAATGCGACTTAACAGAAATTGAAACAAAGTAGGAAAATTTACACAATTAATGAGCAAATTATCTTACTTTTGCGAAAACAAAAAGCAGATGAAAATTTTAATCGTTGATGACGAACAAGACATTGCTGACTTATTTAAACAAAGTTTTCGCCGCGAAATCCGCTCCGGTGTGTTTGAGTTTTCGTTCAGATATTCCGGTGAAGCTGCTTTAATTTTTCTGCACGAACATGAACACGATCATGAAGCTATTTTAATCTTATCGGATATTAATATGCCGGGCATGAGCGGTTTAGAATTATTACGCCGTATCAGATTGGTTACACCTACACCACCGCCTGTAATTATGATGATTACCGCTTATGGTGATAAAGAAAATTACGAACAAGCAATGAGCTTAGGTGCGGACGATTTTTTGAATAAACCCTTAGACTTTAATATGCTCAGAGAAAAATTAACTAGCCTGTTATGAAAGCCAAAATTATGATTGTGGACGACGAAAATGATTTTGAACAACTTGTACGTCAAAAATTTCGCCGACAAATTCGCGAAGAGGAATATATTTTTGTTTTTGCTCAAAATGGCAGAGATGCTTTAGAAAAATTAGAATTAAATCCGGATATTGAAATCGTTTTCAGCGATATCAATATGCCGATAATGGATGGGCTGACGCTTTTAACAAAACTGAACGAAAAAAATCCGTTGTTAAAAGCTGTTATTGTTTCGGCTTACAGTGACATGGAGAATATTCGCGTAGCGATGAATCGCGGTGCCTTCGATTTTATTTGTAAACCTATTCAGTTTGAAGATTTAGAATTGACACTGCTCAAAACACTTAAATATGTCATTCAACTCAGAGATACTATTCGCGCCATCAAAGAAAATAATATTTTGAAGATGTATGTTGACGATAGCGTTTTGAATTTTATGACGCGTACCGAATATGAATCTTCTTTACTCGTCAATGAAACAATTGAAGCTACCGTTGTTTTTATGGATATTTGCGGCTTTACGGCAATTTCCGAAAAAGAATCTCCGAATTTTGTCGTGACGCTGATAAATAAATATTTTGATTTCATGGTTAAAGAAATTATTGCACAAGGTGGTTATATTGATAAATTTTTGGGAGATGCCGTTATGGCAGTTTTTAAAGGACCGCATCATTTGGATCGAGCGATAGAATCATCATTGGCAGTGAACAAAGCTATCGAAGCACAAAAAGTAGAATTGTCGGAGACAGAAATTTTTTTACCCAAAGTAGCCATCGGCATCAACTCGGGAGAAATGATTTGTGGCAATATCGGTTCCGGTACGCTTCGGCGATTGGATTATACCGTTATCGGCGACTCCGTAAATTTAGCACAACGACTTCAATCTGCCGCCGCACCGAGTCAAATTCTCATTACCGCAAAATCTTTTGAAAAAGTCAAAAACGCTTTTAATTGTAAAAAAGTCGGTGAAATAAAAGTTAAAAACAAAGTTCAACCGATCACTGTTTACGAAGTTTTGGAATAATGGTTTATTAGTGATTGGTTATAATGAAAAATAAAAAACCAAAAATAGATAATGAATAACAAATAACGGATAACGAAAAAAATGCAGAAAGTAAAAAGTTCATTTTTATCTTTTTTTGGAGTCCGACGCGAAGAATCGGAAACTGTAGGAATGTTTTTTTTGCATCATTTTTTTTTAGGTTTAGGTCAAGCCATGTTTTTCATAGCAGCGATTTCAAAATTTTTAGAAAAATTAACACCTCAATATCTTGCCCAAGTTTTTGTTTTATCTGCAATCGTATTAATGGCAGTCGGACGCATTTATGCACATTACGAACACTACTTGCCTTTCAAAGTTTTATTACCCAAAGTCGTCTTGTTTCTTATCGGTTTAACGGTAGCGTTTCGCTTCGCTTTCTATTATATTCACGATGATATACTGCTCTTAATACTTTTAGAGATCGCTTTTTTTATCGTTTACTTACTCTCTAATTTAGAATTTTGGGGCTTATCGGCACTTGTATTTGATGTGCGACAAGGCAAAAGACTATTCAGTCTCATCAGTGCGGGCGATGTGCCGGCAAAAATGTTAGGTTATCTTTGCGTAGCTTTATTTACACCCCACGAAAAAGAAAACTTACTTATCATAGCAGCTCTTGCTTTTACAGTTTCCTATTTCATACTCAAAAATTTACTCTCCAAAGTAGATGTCGGTCATCACCACCATCAAATAGATGATGACGTACACGCTGCATTCGGTTATCAAAACCCAAAAACTAAAGTACAAAGTTTAAAAGATTTTTTCGGCAACCGATTCATATTGAACCTCTCTATATTAAGTTTTTTATATTATGCTGTATTTATCATGATAGAGTTCATGTTCTACTGCAATATTAAAGAACATACAAAAGTACATACCGATTC
>JAYTIA010000029.1:0-6771 GCA_043732145.1 Saprospiraceae bacterium | reverse complement strand
TTGGGAACATCAAATTGTTATCTAACATGCCTTGCGTCACAAAAATACTGTCCCATTCAGACCTTTCGGAAAAACCAAAATCAACTTTTTCCGTCATTTTTTCCGAATGATAACCGCCATGCGAACCGGGATTTAACATTGCCAACTTTTCTGCGTAAGTACCATCGGCGTGGAGTTTAGTTGTGATAATACCGCTTTTTTTAGATTTAGTCGGTTGCAAAACTACTGCACCCGCACCGTCACCGAAAATAACAGATACATTTCTGCCGCGTGTCGTAAAATCAAGTCCCATCGAGTGCATTTCCGCACCGACTATTAAAATGTTTTTGTACATACCGGTTTTAATAAACTGATCTGCAACGGATAGCGCGTAAATAAATCCGGAACATTGATTGCGAATATCTAAAGCACCGACTTCTTTGTGCGTGATTCCCATTTCACGTTGCAATAACACACCGCAACCCGGAAAATAATAATCCGGACTTAAAGTAGCAAAAATAATAAAATCAACATCTTCTTTAGTAATTCCGGCGCGAGCGATTGCAATTTCTGCCGCTTTCACACCCATTGTCGTAGTCGTTTCTGTATGTTTATTTGCGAATCGGCGTTGCTTGATGCCGGTGCGTTCTTGTATCCATTCGTCGGTTGTTTCCATGACTTGCGTCAAGTCATTATTAGTTACAACACGTTCCGGAACGTATTTTCCTATGCCTGCAATTTTAGAACGAAACATTTTTTAGTTGATGGTTGATAGTTGAAAGTTGAAAAGGGAAAAAATAAATTTCAATTTTCAACTAAAATCACAAATATACATCAACACCTTAAAAAATTAATTTTTACTTAATATTTGGAATTGATTTTTTTGTTTTCCGGTACTCAAAACGCTATTCAACGTTTAAAAATCCCTTTTCGTCGTTTTTATTTGATTTACATTAAAAATTTATCGTAATATCGTACCGAGATTCAGATTCTATACAAATTCTTAATTTTTAATTTCTAATTCTTCATTCTCAAAATGGATATTCAAAAAAGACAGCAAGCGGATGACATCATAAGAAAACATGTAGCTTATGCTGCGAGTGCTGCGCTGATTCCGGTTCCGGGTGCAGATATTGCCGCCGTGAGTGCTGTTCAATTAGATATGTTGCGGCAACTTGCCGGTATGTACGGCATCAATTTTATGGATGCTATTGGCAGAAATTTAATTACGGCAATGGTCGGCGGAAGTTTAGCGCGTATCGGTGCGAGTTTGATAAAAACAATTCCTGTTATTGGTACTTTTATTGGCGAAATTACAATGCCGATTTTATCCGGTGCTTCTACTTACGCACTTGGTCATGTCATCGTGCATCATCTTGAAAACGGCGGTACATTAGATTCAATTGATTTGAAACAAAGTAAAAAAGCGTACCAAGAGGCAATGAACAAAGAAAAAGAAAATTTAAAAAAAGAAACTGCCACCACCGCCACTACGATGTCAACCGATGATGTGATCAGCAAAATAAAAAAACTTTCGGAACTTAAAGATGCCGGTATTTTGAGCGAGACAGAGTTTTTAAATATAAAAACGAAACTTTTGGCTACGATGTGAGTTTTTTTGGACTTACTGGCGATGGACTTACTGACTTACTGACGAATGAAAAATAGATTCTTATTTATTATTCTTAGAAAGTCCATCGTCAGTAAGTCATTAGTCAGTAAGTCAGTTAGTCCATTATTCCAAATACTTTTTAAAATTTTCTGCTTGTTCGAAAACTTCTTTAAAAATTTCATCTCTCGGCTCCGGCGGATAATCGTATTTTTCAAGTAAAAGAATCAAATCCACTTTCAATTCCGATTTTATATCTTCTCTATGCGCCCAATCGGTATATTTAGCTTTATCGTCCACTATTTTTTTTACCTCTTGCGATAGTTTTATGAGTTTGTCTTCGGCGTATTCAAATTTATGTTTTTCGGCAACAGCTTTTAAAATATCGTAAAAAGCTTTTTCTTCGTAGTTAATACCTAAATCTAAAAACGATTGCCGTTCTTGTTGTAGTTCTCTAAACAAATTGACAAATTGATCAGTAACATCATCTAAAACATCGTTCGCAAAACTCGGAAAATCTTTTCTTTCGTTGTAAATCTCCACCAATTTTTTTAATTTTTGAGAAAAATCAATGCCTTTAATGCGATTGGTTTTCTTAAAAGCTTCAATCGCTTTGGCTAAAAGTTTTTGTAAAAGTTTTATTTTCGTGTTCGGCAATTGCAATTTTTCAATTTTTTCTAAATACGCATCGCTGAAAATATCTTCGTTAGTGTTTCCGTCATTTTTATCGAGTTTAAAAACTTCTTCAATGCCTTCACTGATGAGTGCTTCTTCAATCATTTTTCGAACTTTGGTGTTCATTTGTCCGGTGTCCGGTGCATCGCCGATAGTAAGTTTATGAATGATAGTTTTGACGGTAAAATAAAAATGAATAAAATCTTCTTCCGTCGCACTTAACGCATTACTTGAACAACATAAATCGTAAGCCGAACGCAATTTTTTTACTAAAGCCACGAAGCGCGTTTCATTTTCTTTCGTCTGTTGTACAAATTCGGCGGCACGATTTAAACAATTGAGTTTTTGTAAGGGTGTGCCGAAAAAATAATCTTTGGTACTGAAAGTGTGAAAAAATTTGGATAATAAATCCAATTGATCTTTCACAATGATGACAGCTTTATCCGTGCCTTCAAATTCATCGCCGTCAAAATTTGAATATTTTTTTAGTGCCAGATTCATACTGCTTTTGATGCCGATATAGTCAACGACTAAACCAAATTCTTTCCCTTCATAAACTCTGTTCACGCGCGAAATGGTTTGAATTAATGTGTGTTGCTGCACGGGTTTATCAATATAAATCGCATCCAAAAAAGGTACATCAAATCCGGTGAGCCACATATCAACCACAATCGCAATTTTGAAATTGGATTTTACGTTTTTAAATTGTCGGTCTAATTCTTTTCTGTTTTCTTTTGTACCCAGCATTTTAAATAAATCCGCTTCATCATCCGGGTTGCGCGTCATCACAAGTTTTACGCGCTCTATGGGTTTGAGTTCGCGTTTTTCTTTTTCTGTAAGCGTTTCACCGTTCTCATTTTCTTTTATTTCTGCCCATTCGGGTTTTAGGGCGATGATTTGTTTGTATAATTCATAAGCAATTAAACGACTTGATGCAACAAACATCACTTTGCCTTTCACACTTGCACCTTCTTCGATCCTTTTTTCGTAGTGTTCGACAAAATCTTCTGCTACTAATTTCAATCGTTTCGGGTCGCCGAGTATGACTTCCATTTGTGTTACGGCTTTTTTACTCGCTTCAATCTGATAAGTATTGGTGCCTTCGTCCGCACATTGTGCGTAGTATTTTTCTATTTCGTGCAGTTTACTTTCGTTTAAATTGACTTTGGCTGCTCTGCCTTCGTACATTATTTTTACGGTAATGCCGTCGCTAACCGATTCCTGCATTGTGTAAGCGTCAATAATTTTTCCGAAAACATCAATCGTGCCGTCAACGGGTGTGCCGGTGAACCCCACGTAAGTTGCTGCCGGTAACGAATCATGCAGATATTTTGCAAAACCGAATTTTTTCGTCGCGCCTATACCGGAAATTTTTATTTTTTGTTGTAAATTAATTTGCGAACGATGTGCTTCATCGGAAATACATATTACGTTGCTGCGGGTGGTTAAAAGTTCGGTGCTTTCCGTGAATTTATGAATGGTTGTGAGAAATACGCCACCGCTGTTTCTGTTTTGTAAAAGTGTTTTTAATTCCGCACGCGATTCAACGCTGATGACGTTTTCATCGCCGAGAAAATTTTTGGCATTCGTGAATTGCGTAGAAAGTTGATCGTCTAAATCGGTGCGGTCGGTGATTAAAATTATTGTCGGACTCGATAACGCTTTGCTTTTCATCAACAATCGCGTGAGGTACAACATCGTAAAACTTTTTCCGCAACCCGTTGCACCGAAATAGGTGCCGCCTTTTCCGTCGCCGTTCGGTCGTCTGTGGTGTTGTACATTTTCAAATAATTTATTCGCGGCGTAGTATTGCGGATAGCGGCAAACAATTTTTACGTCGTGCGTACTTGTGTCCGGAAAATAAATAAAATTGCGAATGACATCCAATAAACGTTTTTTATTGAACAAACCGCGAATCATCGTGTGCAGCGCATCAATACCGTCAACTGATGTGTCGTTCGCATTTATTTTGCGCCAAGCGTAAAAGTATTCTATATCCGAAAACAAACTACCCATTTTAGTGTTCACGCCGTCGCTGATGACACAAAAGGCGTTGTATTTAAAAAGTTCCGGAATATCTCGGCGGTATCTTACAGTGAGTTGCGTGTGTGCATCGGCGATGGTAACTGTTTCATTCGAGAGGGTTTTAAATTCCAAAACTACCACCGGTAAACCGTTGATATAAACAATGCCATCCGGAATCCGTTTTTCCGTGCCTTGTATTTCGAGTTGCGTGACGAATCTGAAAATGTTTTTGTCGCGGGTCGGATAATTTATTTTAGGTTCTGCGGCAAGTTGAAGTGCGTTTTCATTTTCATTTTGTTGCGGTGTGAGTGCGTTGTAATCGAGCAGATGAATGAAAATATCTTTTTTGTTGCGGTCTTCACGTGTAAAAGAAAAACCATCGGCGAACATGGAAAGAATTTTTTTATTCGTATCGTAAAGTGTCGCGCTCGGTAAATTTTCTAATTGACGTGTGATGGTGTTTATTTCATGCAGCGTAATTTCTTCGTCGGCGTATTTATTTAAGAGGTATTGTTTCAAATCGTCGCGCAGTAAAACTTCGCCGAGCGTTTTATGAATTGTTTCTCCGCTCCGATGCGGAATACCTTCGGTTTCAAAAAGTTCGATGATGGCGCGTTCTAAAATGTTTTCGGAAAAACGCATAGACGTTGATTAATGAAAAATGAACAATGAATAATGAATAATTTGTGTGGTGCGTGAAAAAAACCGCAACAATTATGTTTTACGCGTCAAAAAATAACCGCTTTGCGGTTTTGTATCAAATACAAATCGAAATAGCGCATTGGTTTTTTCTTAACATCCAAAATTTATTTTTTCAAACCGTTTTCTTGCCATTGCTCTTCGCGCTCGTTTTTTGCTTTATTGCGTGGCGAGTTTGGAGAGAAGTAAAATTTTTAAAGTTTCAAGAATCGAAAGTTCTTGGGACTTTAATTCCTTTTTGTTCGATATAATAACCATATGTTTTTCAAATTCTTCTATTTTTAATTTGGTAGGAATTACTAACTTTATTTCATTTAAAAGATTTTGAGTAATTAAGGGCTGACCTGTTCCTTCACTTCTTTCATTTATTTTCAAATTATCTAAGACATAAAACCCAAACCTATTTAAATTATCATTCGCTTTAGCTGAAATAGCATTGTCACTTACCCAGCATTTTTTTTTAACCATAAACAAACTTCCACAATAAGCACCAACACGTCCGATTATAATTGCATCCTCTTCATTAAATTTATTTACGAAGTCAGTTATCCCGTTACCACCATAAACAGGAAATGAACCTTTAGTATTAGGTTTTACTTTTCCATTTTTAAAAGAGATTATCAATTTAAGTTCTCCCACTCTCCACCCCACCGGAATTTCTCCCAACTCCGACTCAATCATTTCACCGCCGTTAGATTTGTATGGTTGACCGTCTGCGTCCGGAAATTCAAAATCCACGAACCAATGTTTGTAAATAGCTTGCGCGGTTTCTTCTAATTTTTTTATCAAAGTTTCATTCAACTTGATGCGTTGCGTGAGGGTGTTGTATTCTTTTACAATTTCTTTTTGCTTTTCAATAGGTGGGATGGGTAATTTAACATCACACATATCTTCCCAACTAAACATTTCGCGCACACTGCCATGACTTATAAATCTTGCATAGCGGTCAAATTCAGGTCTCCTACACCACATCATTAAATATTCAGGCATTAATTCCTCTTCGTCATTGACTTTGAAAACGTCATAAGCCTGAGAAATCATTGCTGTTTTATTTTCTTGATATATTGCTATTGTAATTTTTTCGCTGTTTCTGGAAGTAACCGGACAAAAAGCAAATTGATTTGTATTTATGATTCTATAAGTAGACATATCAGTTCCAATCGTGTTCGATATTGATGGAATAAATATTTTCCTTGTACTCAACCCAATCAAATTTTCAATTTCAAGATTCCTATTACGGTTATCTACAAAACTGATATAATCCCCAAGTCTTTTATAATTTGATTTCATAACCCAATTCTTTAAATACGGTTAGTAAATCATTTTTCGATTGCGCTTCTTGTTTTAATAGTTCTGCAATTTCTGTTTGCAAAGTCTGCATTTTCGCATCAAAATCTATATTTTCATCGCGATTGATAAAGGTGATGTATTTACTCGGTACCAGCGAAAAATCTTTTTTTTCAATTTCATCGAACGTGGCACTGTAACAAAATTCCGGAATATTGAATGTTGTTTGGGTATCCGCATTCGAACGCGATTGCCATTCGTGAAATTTATTCGCTACTTTTTTAATATCCGTTTCTGAAAATTGTACGAATTTTTTTTCAAAGGGTTCGCCTATTTGTCGCAAATCCATGAATAAAATTTCGCGTTCGCGGTTGCGGTATTTTTTTATTTTTCCGTTAATTTCAACCGTGCGTTCTTTTTTATTTTTATTCAAAAACCAAAGCGTTACACTGATGTCGGTCGTATAAAATAAATTTCGCGGCATAACAACAACAGCT
>JAYTIA010000028.1:0-2550 GCA_043732145.1 Saprospiraceae bacterium | reverse complement strand
TTGAACTAAAGCAGCTGGTGTTTCTTTGATTAAATCAGATGGATTGAAAACTACGCCACGATTAATAACCTTATTAATTTTCGCAATATTATCAAGGTTTTCAACAGGGTTTTCATCTAACAAAATAAGGTTAGCTTTTTTGCCAATGCTTACAGTACCAAATTCACTTTCTTTGTTGAGTATTTTGGCTCCGTTGATGGTTGATGCCTGTATGATTTGCCAATTGTTCATCCCGCTTTTTTGCATGGCTTTTAATTCGACTAAATAGGATGAAGCATGCAAAGTTCCAATGTTTCCTGCATCTGTACCTGTTGCAATTAAAATGCCCGCATCGGATAATTTTTTAAGATTTTCTAAACAAATTTCATTGGTTTTATTTCTATCTGCGTCGCTTTTTTCCGAATTGAAACGCTTTTTATATTTGTTTACAAGTAAAGTATCCAATAGATGTTTCAAATCTAAAAGTGAACCCAATTGATAAGGGTCGGCTTTTAACAATTCGTGATTACTAATATTATACTTTTGCCCAAAAGTATTTGAATAACCATCGTGTACTACTAAAGTTGGACAAAGGATAGTTTTGTTTTTTTTAAGTAATCGTACAAAATCATCTTTTATAATTTCATCATCTACGCTGTGTACTAAAAAATCACAACCATTTTCTACAGCAAGTTGTGCCGTAATACTTTTTGTGGCATGTATGGCTACTTTTAAATTATTTTTATGTGCTTCTTCAATAATGGCTTTAATGATGGGTGAGTTTTTTCTAGCACTTGCCTCAATGCTTAAACCATCAGCACCTGCTATGTACCAAATTTTTATAAAATCAGGATGATAAGGCAATTGTTGTTGCACCATTTTTATGCCATCATCAATTGTTTTTACCAAACTAAATGGCTCATCATCTTTTAAATTTTCAAATGCTTTTGGTTCATAAGTAGTTAATAGCGGACCTGTCATATAAATTGATGGTGCATAAGCTGCATTTTTGAATAATTCTCTTTTTTTCAAAAAATTATTGGTTGCACCTACATCAATTACATTAGTAATACCGTTTTGCAAATACCGACGTAATTTGTCTTCCATAGTTTGATGCGACAATTCTATTTCTTTATTATAAGGCATCACATTTCTCAAATCAATAACGTCAGGACGAGCATATAAACCACCATTTTGAAAGAAATGAATATGTGCATCGGTTAATCCAGGCAATAAGTATTTGCCTTTTCCATCAATTACGACAGCATTGACAGGAAGTTTTATTTTGTTGCTAGGTTGAATGTTTGAAATCAAATCATTGGTAATTATAATGGTTTGATTGGGAATTAATTTTTGCTTTTCTACATCGGCTACGGTTACATTAGTAATATAAGTCTGAGCGAATAGAGAAAAAAATGAAATTAGAAATAGGGCTGTGAAAAGGAACTTGTTTGCCATAATTACTTTATTTAAATTAATGGTATTATTTATTAGCACTCTGTTTGTCGAAGGCTATTGTGTTGTCCGTTACGCTTGTACCTAACGAACAGTATTTGGCGTTGTTGGAGGGTTTTAAAAAACGTCTAGCCGGAACCAAAGACCAATTGAAAAACTGATAATGAAGAAAAAATCAATAAAATGAATTGAAAAACGTCTGACTGAATAAAAGCCACATAGAATTACAAATGCTCATTGTTATTCCGTCTGCCCAACTTTTGCCAAACCCTATCTTATTTGTAAAGATATAAAGTTAGAAAATAGTTGCCTAATATTTTCATAAATAAATAAAAAGAAGAATAAAAATAATGAAAAAATTGAAAGTCACGGTGTTAAAAAAGGTTGATTTATTATAGAAAACTTTTTCGCAAAATTGTCAGCTTAATTTTTTATTTTTGCCGGCGCAATTTTTTAACAAAAAATAAATTTCAAATTTATTTTTTGTTTTTGCAGCGTTTTTGTAAGTCGCTTGTCTCTTAAAAAAAAATGTAACATAGCGACGGCATAACCGTTTTAAAATTTTATTGAAATTAAAGTTCAAAAAAATAAAATGAATAGTTCGTATCAACGACATACAAATCTTACGGGGTGGTTAGTATTTGCGATTGCTACCATCGTTTTTTTCTTTTCGGTCGAACGCTCCGGCAGTCTTTGGGATTGCGGCGAGTTCGTTTCCGGTTGTTATCGTCAAGAAGTTGTTCACCCGCCGGGCGCGCCTTTATTTTTAATGCTCGGCAAATTAGCTTCCGTTGTCGGACAAATGTTTTCGGCAAGTCCTTCGGTTGTGGCTTTCTCCGTCAATTTATTATCCGGTATCAGCACGGCGTTCGCTGCCATGTTTGTTTGTTGGACGACGATGATGCTCACAAAATTAGCATTGAAAGGACGTGATGAAATGCCGACACAAGCGGAATCTATCGCGATTTCTTTTGCAGGTATTGTTTCCGGATTAACAACGGCTTTCGCTACTTCAATTTGGTTTTCGGCAGTAGAGGGTGAGGTTTACGCCATGTCAACGATGTTTACGACAATGACTTTATGGGCGATGATAAAATGGTATTATTTACCGGATAC
>JAYTIA010000027.1:0-6782 GCA_043732145.1 Saprospiraceae bacterium | reverse complement strand
CCTGCCGGCGGTGAATCAATGAGGATAAAATCAAATTGCGTTCGAAGGTATTCAAACAGTTTATCCGTCCGTTCTTGCATAATTAATTCTGCCGGATTCGGTGGAATAGGCCCGCTCGAAATATAATACAAAAGCGGATTTACATCCGATTGGTGGACGATTTTTTCCACGGCAATTTCTCCGGTCAAGTAATTAGTTAAACCTTCTACATCTGTTTTGTCGGAAGTGTTTTGTAAGTAATTAGTCAGCTTGGGTTTGCGCAAATCGAAGCCTACAATCAGCGTTTTTTTGTTGGTGAGTGCCAAACTCATGCCCAGATTTAAAGTGACAAAACTTTTGCCTTCGCCAGACATCGAAGAGGTAATGAGCATTGTTTTATTATCGGAAGTTGCCAACATGAATTGCAAATTGGAGCGCAATAATCGGAAGGTTTCTGCAGTATTTGTCCGACTGCCTTTTTCAACTACAATTTGTTTGGTAGTGTCTTCTCCTTTAGTAATATAGCCCAAAAAAGGTGTGGAAGTTTGCGCCCGAATATCGTCTTCGTTTTCAATCGTGTTGTTTAAGAGAATGAGAATATTGATGATGACAATTGGTACAATTAAACCTATGGCTAAAGCTACCAAAAGAATTTGCTGCCTGTTTGGGCTGATGGGTTTGGGTGTACTCAAAGCGGGGTCTAAAATGCGCGAGTTGGCGACAGTTGTTGCCAACGAAAGCGCGGTTTCTTCTCTTTTTTGAAGCAAGAATAAATAAATACCTTCTTTCAGGGTTTTTATGCGCGTAATCTCTATGAGTTCGCGTTCTTTTGTCGGTGTTTTTCTTAACTCTTGATCGGTAGCCGTATTTTCTGATTTGAATTTGGATAGAGAAAATGTTATTTCTTGTTGTAAGTTTTTGATAGAGGCATTAATATTTTCTTGAATCAGATTTCTTGAACTTGTGATTTGATTTTCCAATAAAACGACAGCCGCGTTACCGGGTTGAGCAAATTTCAGAAGCCGCAGGCGTTCTAAAACTAATTTATTATGTTCAACGATTTGAATGGCAATACTTGATTTGTCTTCCACCAAATTTGTAGGCATTAAAGAAAAATCGTTTCTATTGTTTTGATCTTTAATGGATTCGGCAATAGCATTTAAAACCGATTTTTTAATTTCTAATTCCGTTATTTTACTATCCGAGGCACCTAATTTACCCAGCGCATAAGTGGCACCAGCTTCCGGTGTAGCGATAATACCGTGTGCTTTTTTATAGCCTTCAATATCTTTTTCACCCGAAATAACTTGCCCCGTTAATTCACTCACACGCGCATCAATAAATTTTAAAGCATTTTTATCGCCGCTGTTTTTGTCTTCGATACCGAAACGATTATAGACTTCAATTAGTTTACTGATAATAGCTGTACCGCGTCTGGGGAGTTCATCTTCGAGCGCAATTGAAATAGCGTTTGAACTACTGCCTGTTACGTCACCTTTAATGGGTGTGACTTCCAATTTTTTGAGATATTGCTTACTTAAAGTCTCGATACCTTTAACTGTAATCAAAAATGAAGTACGTTTGCCTTCTTGTATTTTTTTTAAAACAAAAAAGCAACTGTCTAACATAAAGGGTACACCAAACTTACCGACTATGCTTGTCTTACCTTTCAGTGCTTCAAAACTTTGATTGTCCAAAATTTCTACGCTAAATATTACATCTTCGTTATTTTCTTTTACTTTTTCCGACAATGAAAATGTATCCACTATAATCGGACTGTTATTGTAATAAGGCACGTCTTTTACTCTGCCTTTGGCATATACTATCGGGTTGATGCTCAATTCGGTCAGCACTTCCGACATCAAAGTGCGTGATTTTAAAATTTCTACTTCATCGGCAGTGTTAGAGGCGTTGCCGTTGAATAGAGACGATATGTCAAATGCCGTTTCGGGTTTAGAGCCTTTTTGTTTATCATCTTTTTTAATTAAAATAGTAGATGAAATTTTATATTGGTTGACGGCGTAATTTAAGTATAAAATCGCCAAGGCAAGACTTAAAAGTGGAAAAACAAGCAATAAATACCAATAACGTCTCGCGATGCTGAAAATTCGGCGTATGTCAATGGGTTTATCTTCGTCTTGCTGATTTATAAAATTATCTGAAGATGTAGTCAATTGTTAGTTGTTAATTGGATATTGATTATCCGTTATTAGTTATCAGTTATCGGTTATTAGTTATCGGTTATTGGTTATGCGTTATTAGTTATTAGTTATTAGTTATTGGTTATCCGTTAATTATTATTGTTTGTTGTTTATTTGTTGTTGTATTTGACGAATAACCGATAACCGATAACCGATAACCGATAAACCATTTTCCTATTTCCTAAACAATGCGACTAAAATAGCGATGAGCGAAATGCCCACTTGAATAGGCTGTAAATAAGTATTAATAGGTTGTTGAATTTGTGCGATTTTACCTCTAACGGGCTCAACATACACCACGTCGTTTTGTTGCAGAAAATAATACGGCGACGAAAAAAATTTGGTATCTTTCAAGTTTAACTCACCTATTTCGCGCGTACCATCTTTTTCTCTGATAATCATCACGTGTCTTCTGTCGCTGTAAGGTGTAAAATCACCGACTTTGGCTAAGGCTTCTAATATGGTTATCCGTTCATTTTCCACTTGAATGGCTTCGGGTCGCGTTACTTCCCCTAAAACGGAGACTTTAAAATTAATTAAACGCACATTTACCGAAGGATTTACAATTTCTTTTGTAACACGTGTCAAAATTTCCGCTCTCAGTTCTTTTACCGTTAATCCGCCGGCTTTTATTTTTCCTATAGCCGGCAAATCAATAAATCCTTCACTGTTGATAAGATAGGTGGTTGGAGAAAGTGGCGTAATAGTTTGCGCCCCTGCTTGAGAGGACACAATATTAAAAGGTGTCGCTAAAACACCATCCGGAGAAGCTACAATAATGGCTAAAACATCATTAGATTGTAATTTTATATCGGTTTGATTTAAGATCTCCTGCTTAGATAGATTAATTAAAGTAGGTGCTTTTTCATCACCGGATCTGAAATTGATTAATTCTTTGTGTGAAAGACAAGAGGCAAAAGAGAAGCATCCTAAGAATATAAATAAAAGAAGTCTGAAGTGCATTTAGCTTGATGTTTGTTTTTAATTATTCAGTTGATGTGCAATTTTTTGCTTCGGGTTGCATAGAAAGGCTTCGCCTTTGATGTGTCACGACCGTATCGTTACTATCATTTTTTAATTCACGTTCTTTATGCTCTAACATTACCTGCGATATATACATAAACCGGGATAAAATCCCTAAAACGTTTGTACCTTTTTGAACTTTTTTCGAAGGACGTTGCCCTCGCTTTAATATTTCACCATTTCAAGGCGTTAAATAGTCATACTTTATATTTCCGGGCTCGTCCCCGCTTCGCGTGAACATCGCCCTTAGAAAAGATTTTATTGGAGCGACGTGATTTTTTACTGCGAAGCAGCAAAAAATCACGTCGCTCCTTTCAAGTCCTCTGACCGTTAGTATGACAATTTAACTCTCGAGTCTAAAGCCGGTTTAATGTCAAATATTTTCGGTTTTTTATCAAAACCATCTACCATTAATTATCAACCATCAATCATCAACCATATTTATTCAATACGCCATTATATCCCCTTTGGCGGTGTTATAAATTGTTATCATTACAATTTTAATATCCATCCAAAATGTCCAGTTTTCAATATAATGAATATCAAATTCAACTCTTTTCTGCATAAGCGCGTTATCTTTTGTTTCACCGCGATACCCATTTATCTGTGCCCAACCCGTAATGCCCGGTTTTACCCAATGGCGCAATAAATAAGAATCAATCTCATTTTTGATTGCCTCGTTGTGCCGGGCGGCGTGTGGTCTCGGACCTACGACTGCCATATCACCTATAAGCACATTAAAAAACTGAGGCATTTCATCGAAATTGGTTTTTCTCAGCCACTTCCCAACTTGGGTTATACGCGGATCGTTTTTGCCGGCTTGTTGAAACTTTAATTCATCTTTCTGAACATACATAGACCTAAATTTAAAGCATTTGAATACTTTACCGCCTTTGCCCCACCTTTCTTGCATATAAAAAACAGGTCCTTTCGAATTTAATTTAATCAGGAGGGCAATGATAGGAAAAAGCCATGAGAAGATAAGCAAAATAACTAATAAACTGAAAATAATATCAAAAATACGTTTCATTATTTGTGTGTAGTATTGCTCTAAAGGCTCGCGGTGTACGGTCACCATCGGGTACTCGCCAAACATTTCCAGATGAAAACGTTTTGAATTTTGGCGAAAAAAATCGGGAATAAAACGCGTACGTACTGCGTATTTATCCGCAATTCGTATAATATATTCTAAATTGACGGGACTGAAGTTAGGTACTGCCACAATTATTTCTTCTATTTTACTCCGTTTCAAGATAGCATCAATATCTGATATTTTCCCTTTGTACAACCCGTTGAGTTGTGCCGGTTTCGTGTCACCGATAAAGCCTGCTAACCTGTAACCGAATAAAGAATTATTATTAATAACCTCCCAAAATTCTTGCGCAAGTGTATCGGTACCTACAATCAGTATGTTTTTTGTGTTTTTACCTTTTCTTCTTAAAGTTTGAAAATATTTTTTTATACCGTATTTAGAAAGCGTCATGCCAATCAATAAAATGCCGGGATAGGCAAAAGCAAGTAAGCGTAAACGTTGATTTAAGGTAAAAAATACAAAAACGATTGCAAATAGTTGAAGTAATATATTCGGAATAAGCAAAATAAACTCGTCAATAAACCGAGAAGTTCTGAATTCGTCGTATAAATTAGACATTCTACTTGAAAAATACCAAGCTGTAATCAATAGAACCGGCAGATACCATTGAAATATGGGTATACTCTTTTCGCTGAGATAAGCGGCTATTATAAATGAAAAATAAATAAGAAATAGATCAAGTGATAGGCGGATATAACCTATTCCTTTGCTGATAGATGCCATGGTAATTGAGATTAAAAAGCTTTAGAAGGTTTAAAAACTTTTATCGGTACTTTTTGATTTTGCTTTGCTATGTTTGATAATAATTTACTTACCTACCTTACTTACTATGTTTTTATGGTCATGTATTATAATAGATTTATTAAGAGATTTAAAAAATTAGTTTTCAAATGACGATTTAAAATTTGAATATTTAAATTTTAAAACGGCACAAAATTACAACAATCAATCATAATATTTTGTCATTAGGGTAAGTATTATTTATATCATTAATCCTTTATTTAAATATTCTGCTACCTGTCTTGCCGTTTCAAAAGGCTGTTCAAAATGATTTTTCGCTTTTTTTACGATTCTTGTTCTGTGCGTTTGTACTGTCGTTTTGCTTAGATATAAACATTCAGCTAATTCCGTCGTTGTCAAATTAGGCGATTGGTACATCATTTTTAAAAGTATAAGTTCAGCAGGCGAAAAAGGTAAAATATGATACGCTGACTTTTGAATATAATATTTTAAACGATCATATACGGGTTGTACGGACAAATCGAATTTGTCTAATATTCTCATGCGAATCGGTTCGTAATTATAATCTTTTATGATATCTACTACCGTTATAATTTCGGAAGTCTTACCGGCTTGATTTAATCGGAACGGAGCGGACATACTTTTTACTAAATTATAATTCCCATTTGCATGTTGCAGCGCGTAAACGGATACAAAGCGCAGATCCATGAATTGACCTCTCACTCTGTCTTCTGAAAGTTCTGTCGCGATGAATCGAAAAAATGCTTTTAAGGACAAGCGATGTGTCGGATGTATCAGTTGTTCAAATTCGGATAAATTATTCAAATCATCGGTACCGAAACATTCTTTGAAACCGGTTTGTCGAGAAAACAGAAAAGTATTGATGTCAGTGATAAAGGAGCATCTTTCTCCGATATCCGATAATTTTATAAAAGACACCATTTGTTTCTGTTTTTCGTCGTTAAGCGAAAAACCGGTATTAACATTATTCTTTTTATACGTAATTGTTTCAATTGATGTTATCATGGGTGTTGAATTTTAGTGTGTAAAATATAATATCTTAGGAACGGGAAATAAATAAAATACCAAATTATACTTATTCTTTTGCCGTGATAATTATAGCAGAAGCAATTAAAATAACATTTGAGCCTTCAAAAAAGCAGCAACTTTAGCTCCGGTGTCAAATTCTAACCCGAAATTGTAATTGGCTTTTTTTAGTATGCGCGTGTTAAGCGTTTGAATGGTCGTTTTTTTTACACCTTGCTTTTCTGCCAACATATCATTGTCCAAATAAGGTTCTTCTGCCATCAATTTCAGTATCATTAATTCTTTTTTAGAAAAAGGTAAGATATATTTGGCATTGTCAAGAATAAATTGTTTAAAAGTGTTTTCTAAATCGTGATATCTGTTACCCGAAAAATCTATAATGCGTATTTGCATCGGTTCACCTTGATATTCGCTTATTATTTGAAAGACATTTAGATATGCTGTCGGTTGACCTGTTGTATCAATCTGAAAGGGAGTCGTGGTTCTCTTAATTAAATGAAAGTTTTTATTGCGATGCTTCATGGCAAGTATCGAAATAAATTTAGGCATCATAAACTCTTTTATCGCACCGGTACCGGACAACTCTGTATGCAAAAAATAATCGTAAAGCATTTGCAAATCGTTCATGCTCGGATGTATGAGTTGCAAATAATCATTCCACATTAAATTATCAGAAATCCCCAAACATTTTAAAAAAC
>JAYTIA010000026.1:0-6782 GCA_043732145.1 Saprospiraceae bacterium | reverse complement strand
TCCGCGACGTTTCTAACAAATATGGCATTGGTTTTTGGAAACCCGGTGCCGGTATTATTCACCAAATAGTTTTAGAAAATTACGCTTTCCCGGGTGGCATGATGATTGGAACGGATTCGCATACCGTTAACGCGGGTGGTCTCGGCATGGTAGCAATCGGTGTAGGCGGAGCAGATGCTGTTGATGTGATGGTAGGTTTACCATGGGAATTGAAAATGCCGAAATTGATTGGCGTTAAACTCACGGGCAAATTACAGGGTTGGGCTTCGGCTAAAGATGTGATTTTAAAAGTTGCCGGTATCTTGACCGTAAAAGGCGGAACAGGTGCGATTGTCGAATATTTCGGAACCGGCGCAGAATCATTGAGTTGTACAGGAAAAGGAACGATTTGTAACATGGGCGCAGAAATCGGTGCAACTACATCTACTTTCGGTTACGACAAATCTATGGAACGCTACTTGAATGCAACCCATAGAAAAGCTATAGCACATTTGGCGAATGCCGTAAAAGATGAATTGACCGGCGATCCGGAAGCATATGCCAATCCGGAAAAATATTTTGACCAAGTCATTGAAATTGATTTATCGGAATTGGAACCGCATATTAATGGTCCGTTCACACCGGATTTGGCTTGGCCACTTTCTAAATTTGCACAAGCAGTGCGCGATAATAAATATCCCGAAAAACTTTCTGTCGGCTTAATCGGCTCTTGTACCAATTCAAGTTACGAAGATTTAGATCGCGCAGCCTCTTTGGCAAAACAAGCAGTAGCAAAAGGTTTAACCGTTGGATCAGAATTTACGGTGACACCCGGTTCAGAACTCATTCGTTTTACCGTGCAACGCGACGGACAACTTGAAGCTTTTGAAAAAATGGGCGGCGTTGTATTGGCGAATGCTTGTGGTCCGTGTATCGGACAATGGGCGCGTCACGGTGCGAAAGAAATGGGTGAAAATTCTATCCTTACATCTTTCAATCGCAATTTTTCTAAACGCAACGATGGCAATTCGAAAACACATTCGTTTGTCGCGTCGCCTGAAATTGTTACTGCTTTGGCGATTGCAGGTACGCTCACGTTCAATCCGATGACAGATACTTTGACGAATAATAAAGGCGAACAAGTGAAACTCGATCCACCTTCCGGTGATGAATTGCCGAAACGCGGTTTTGATGTTGAAGATGCCGGCTATATCGCACCGGCAAAATCGGGCGGAAAAATAAAAATTGTGGTTGATCAAAAATCCAATCGTTTGCAATTGTTGGCACCGTTTGTAGCGACAAATCCGCCGGAATTACAAAATATGCGCGTGTTGATAAAAGCAAAAGGAAAATGTACAACCGATCATATTTCAATGGCGGGTCCATGGTTAGAGTATCGCGGACATTTAGAAAACATTTCGAACAACTGTCTTATCGGCGCAATGAATGCGTTCAATGACACAGCGAATAGCGTTTTAAACATCGAAGATAATAAATACGAAGGCGTACCGGATTCTGCCCGCAGTTATCAAAAACGCGGCATTAGTACAATTGTATTCGGCGAAGAAAATTACGGTGAAGGGTCAAGTCGCGAACATGCAGCGATGGAGCCGCGCTTTTTAGGTGTGAAAGCGGTGGTAGTGAAATCATTTGCGCGTATTCATGAAACGAATTTGAAAAAACAAGGTATGCTTGGTTTAACTTTTGATAATATTGCCGATTACGATAAAATTCGCCAAGATGATTTCGTATCAATCAAAGGCATCGAAACTTTTGCACCGAATAAAAATTTGACGATTGTTTTAACGCACAGCGATGGTACAACCGAATCGTTTGAAGTAAAACACACTTACAACGCGCAACAAATTGAATGGTTTCACGCGGGTTCGGCGTTGAATAAAATTCGGGCAACTGTTTAAACTATGATTTTTATGATTTTTATGATGCCCGTCATTTGAAAAAATAAAAATCAAGAGTGTCACAAAAATCATAAAAATCACAGTTCAGACGAAAAAAATCGTGCAAAGAAATTTTTTTCTTTGTGCGATTTTTTTTATTTAAAGTACTAAATTTCTTTGTTTAGTTTTCGTTTTATTATAGAGTCGAGTATTTTATTTTATTTTTTCAGGTTTTTAAAAATATTCATTGCTTTTCTCAAATTTAATTCATGAACATTAAACGCATTGTTTTTTTGACCGCGATTCTTTTTTTTGTAGCTTTATTACAAATCAATGCACAAGACGATGCCATTACATGGTACAATAAAGAAAATAAAACCATATATTTTTTTCATTCTTTGCTAAGATTTCCTTCGCGAGGTTTTATACAAGATAAATCTTCAAAGCAATTCGGTTTTGCAGATAAAGAGTCAACTGCAAAAATTATTTTTAAATATGATACACTAATTTCCCAAGATGAGAATGGATTTGGTGAAGTAAAAAAGAAAAATTTTTTGTACTTGATTGATTCAACAGGTAAAGAATACAAATTAGCATCAAAAGTGAGTGAAATCGACAGTAGTACTTTAGTTTTTGATGTAAGAAAAAAATCACTATTTGATATACCGGTTGAAATCTTTGAAAAACAACAAATATTGATATTATGGCTGGATGAGAATAATATTAAAACTTTGCCTAAAGAAATTGGAAGCCTTTACAATCTAACTCATTTAAGCCTTGTTGATAATCAGATTAATTTTTTGCCAGAAGAAATTGAAAAACTCACAAAACTAATTGAATTAGATTTAAGTTTGAATAGCTTAAATACGCTTCCTCCGGAAATAAAAAATTTAAAAAAATTAAGCGTTTTAAGTTTATACAAAAATCATTTAACCACATTACCTTCTGAAATTGGAAACCTGACAAATCTGATTGCACTGGATTTGGGAGAAAATAATATTACTTCATTACCATCTGAAATTTTAAACTTGAACGAATTATTGGAATTGAATTTAGGAAACCATGAAGACTTAATTCCTGATTTTACCGGAAGTAATCCAACGAAGCATACATTTACAAAAGATGAAAAATTTTCAAAACTTCAACAACTAATATTCAACAAACCAAAAATTTCGAAAGAAGAAAAAGAAAAACTAACAAAATTTATATCACATTGTAAAGTCTATTTTTAAATTTAACTAATTTTACCTAATTTTGTATGCATAAATCCATTTTGTAATGACAACAATTCAAGTAAAGGGAAAAGTAAATAAGAAATTAGAGTTCTTAGCTCAAATACCTTCTTGGATTAAAGAAGGTGCTTATCAAATTGTGATTATTTTATTGCAGCAAAATGAGCAACCTGAAAAATCTAAACAGTTAATTTTTTCTGACCATAATTTTCCAATTAACGGAATGACATTCAGTCGTTTTGAAATTTATGACGAATATGGCAGATAAAAAAAATCACAAAACCCATGAATAAAATAATCCTTTTCGCTTTTTGTTTTTTGTTGAACCTTGTTGTTTCTTCAGCACAAAAGCAATCTATCATCATGGAATCCACGCAAAGAACGGCGGATAAAATAAAAACAACTTACCCTTATGATATACTTTTAGCGGATACGACAGGCAACCAAACTTCATCATCAAAAATATTAAAAACGAAAAAAAAATTAACGGTACTCACTTTTTGGGCAACAACTTGCGGTCCGTGCCGCATGGAATTAAAAGCGTACAATGCTAAATGGCAAGATTGGCAAAAACAATTTTCTGATTTTAATTTAGTTGCCGTTTCAATTGACTTCAATGACCGACACGTGGCAGCGATGGAAGTACCGAAAAAAGAAAATTGGCAATTCGCTTCTTATGTAGATGTGCGTCGAGAATTTCCGCTCGTGATGCCCGGCAATTTGAATGGTTTACCGCAATTATTTATTCTCAATAAAAAAGGAGAAATTCTTTACACCCAAAAACGCTACATACCGGGCGACGAAGATGAATTGTTTCAAAAAATACAAGAATTGGCAAAGTAGTAGAAAATTGAAAGTTGAAAGTTGAAAGTTATCTTTGTCACTTTCAACTTTCAACTTTCAATTTTCTACTGAATATGAAACTTCTCGGACTCATCGGTTATCCGCTTTCTCATTCGTTTTCAAAAAAATATTTTACGCAAAAATTTGAGCAATTGCATATAGCCGATGCTTGGCGTTACGAACTTTTTTCGATTGAAAATATTAAATTATTACCCAAAATTTTAGCAGATAATCCGGAACTTGTCGGCTTGAACGTAACTATTCCATATAAAGAAGAAGTTTTGCCGTTTATAAATACTTTTGACGATAACGCCAAAAAAATCGGCGCCGTTAATTGCATTGCTATTCGCGACGGACAGTTGAAAGGTTACAATACCGATATTATCGGATTCGATGTGTCCTTAAAAGAATTAATCGGCAATGAAACACATTTAGAAGCATTAATTCTCGGCACCGGCGGTGCGGCAAAAGGAGTGGAATTTGTTTTAACCCAACGCGGTATTCCGTTCAGATATGTGTCGCGCCACAACGTGAAAAATTACCTGACTTACGACGAAATCACACCGAAAATAATGGCGCAATATCGGCTCATCATTAACACAACGCCGCTGGGCATGTCGCCGAATCCGGAAACTTTTCCGCCAATTTTATACAATCATTTATCCGAAAAACATTTTTTGTATGACTTAGTTTATAATCCGCAAGAAACCTTATTTATGAAACGTGGTTCAGAATATGGCGCACAAGTAAAAAACGGTTTGGATATGTTGCACATTCAAGCGGAAGCGGGTTGGAAGATTTGGAATAATGGTTAATTTGCACGAAAAACCCGCACCGGCGCATTATTCTGCGTAAAAATCCAACGTTTTTCTTTGCCGACGTTTATCGGTTGAATATCGCGCACCGCGCCGCGAATTTGCAATCCGGAATTGGCGAAGGGCATGAAACTAAAATTACCTTTGCCGTCACCGAGAAGTACGGTGCCTTGATTGGCATCGTAACGACCCATTTCGGGTTTGACTTCAAAAAAATTGCCGCCGAGTAAAATATCCGGCTTACCGTCGTGATTGAAATCATCAACGCCGATGCCGAATACCGGTGCATATTGTGCTTCTATCGGCAAGTTTTTCAAAGTGAAATTGCCTTTACCGTCGTTAATAGCTATCGCAGATTGCAGTGTATAAGCCACATATTTTTTTGCTTTATCATAGTCATTACCGAGAATATCTTTTGCCGTTTTGCCGGCGTAATCGCTCCAATGTAAATAATTTTTTTTAATACTCGGCATTTGCGTGGATAAATCTTGACGCAAAGCACAGGGCATTTCTTTATCGCCTTCATATAAACAAATCAATTGCTCGTTTGAACCATTGTGATCAAAATCGCCGTAATACATCGTTACAGGATGATTTTCGTCGGCATGAAAACGCGCATTGATACCCCAATTACCGAGAATTAAATCCGGACTGCCGTCGCCATTTAAGTCGGCAATTTTAATACTTTGCCACCAACCATTCGTTTTCGGTATTTCTATTTTCGTAAATTTACCACCGTCATTTCTGAAAATAGTTATAGGCATATATTCTCCGACAACAATTAAATCCAAATCTTTATCGCCGTCCACATCTACCCATTGTGCATCGGTAATCATACCGAGATCTTTCATATCCGGCGCGAAAACTGTTGTCACATTATCGAAGCCGCCCCGACCGTCGTTTTTAAATAAATAACCGCTCACCGGCTTTCCATATTGACTCGGGACTAAACGCATGCCGCAAAATAAATCCGGAAAACCATCGCCGTTGAAATCGGCAACACGCACGACACCGGTTGCTAAATCTTGTTTTCCCGGCAATGCTTTTGTGTTGCGCGTGAAAATACCTTTGCCGTCATTGACATAAACTCTGTCGTTGTAACCTTTACCATCCGAACCGCCGGCACCAATAAATAAATCTAAATCACCATCGCCATCCGTATCAAAAAATGCACACGTCACATCGTCGGCGAATTTATCGTCCATGAAATTCGGTTGTGCTAACCACTTGAATTTACCGTCCGGTTGTTGAATGAAAATTTCTCCGGGTTGATCTTTACTGCCGCAAATAAAAATATCATCGAGTTTATCACCGTTCACGTCACCGACGCACATTTTTGGTCCGAGTGTAGAGTTCATGTGAAAAAGCAAACGTTCGATATCAAAATCCGAAAAAGCATTTTCTTTGTGCACGAAATCAATTCCGGATTCTTTGGTCACATCTTTGAAAATCGGCGTGATTTTTTTTTGTGATTGTAATGCCCAAGGGACATTAATTTGCTTCGCGTCGCGTTGTTTCAAAAGTAAAACTGTATCGGTTTTTACATTTTTCAACACCATTTTTTTCCCGTTCGGAAATTCGGAAACAACTGAATCTAAAACGGTGTATTTGCCGAGACCAAACGTGAGCGTATAATCCATACTCGATTGAAAACCGCGCATCGGCATTTGTTGCTGATAAAACATTTCCGAACCAACGTAACAAGTGATGTTTGTGCCGAGTGCAAACGTATTTTTGAGTTCTCCTTGCAGTTTTATTTGCAAAAAATGATTTTCCGGATGTTGTTGACGCGCTTCGTTTCTGTAAATAAAACATTCGGCATTCGTATTATTGACGATTAAATCCAAATCCCCGTCGCCGTCTAAATCCGCATACGCCGCGCCGTTTGAAAAACTCGGTTCACCGAGTCCCCATTCTTTTGCAACATCGGTAAAAGATAAATTGCCATTATTGTGAAAACAAAAATTCGGTAATGGTTCACTCGGAATGGCATCAATTAATGCTTTAAAATTTAC
>JAYTIA010000025.1:0-2553 GCA_043732145.1 Saprospiraceae bacterium | reverse complement strand
TTTTGCTTTCAATTATTTGACCAAACGCGATGAATCTACGGAAGTGAATGCCGATGATCTTGTAGTGTCGGCATATCAACCGCACGCCGTTCTTGCGCAAATTTTATTGGATCCCGAATCGGAACTCAACGACTCTGCTACTTACGACATTACTGCGTGGACTTTACCTTATGCTTACGGCTTAAATGCGTTCGCATCGAAGGAACGTTTAGATGTACAGGTGCAACCCTATTCCAAAAATTTTGCGATGCTGCAAAAACCGGTGGAAAGGCCTTACGGATATGTCGCGGCTTGGAAAGATTTGAACAATGCGAAATTTGCAACGGCATTACTCAACATGGGCGTAAAAATTCGGGTGGCGAGCAGTTCATTTGATGTTGGCGGAAAATCTTATCCGCGTGGTTCATTGATTATTACACGCGGAGATAATCAAGATTTGGGTGAACGTTTGGACAGAGAAGTTACGGCGACCGCATTAAAAAACAATCAAGAAATAACGCCGGTCGCGACAGGTTTTGTAGATTTCGGTCCCGATTTCGGCTCCGGAAAATTTACGATGCTACAAAAACCGAGTATCGCACTTGTCGTTGATGATGATGTGGACAATAATAGTTATGGACAAATGTGGTATTTTTTTGAGCAAGATTTAAATACTTCCGTCACGCAAATCAAACTCACCGATTTTAATCGCGACCGACTATCTACTTTCAATGTTATTTGTATGACCGACGGTAATTACTCGAATCTCGATGCGGTAAAACTCGATAAAATTAGAAATTGGGTAAACGACGGCGGGAAACTTATTCTCATAGGTGAAGCACTCGCGGCGTTTGAAGACAAAAAAGGATTTGAATTGACGAAATTTTCCGTAAAAAAAGATAAAGATGCTGCGGACGAATCGGAAAACAACTCTTCATTGAAACGCAGGTTTATGCACTACGATGATTACGAGCGCGATGCTTTGAGCGAATCCGTTCCCGGTGCGATTGTGAAAGTGAATTTGGACAATACGCATCCGTTAGCTTACGGCATGGGCAACATTTATTACAGCTTAAAAACTTCCGCAACAGCTTATCAACCGTTGAAAAATAGTTATAATGTAGGTATGATGGATGAAAAATCGAAATCCATTGGTTTTGTAGGTTATCGTGCGAAACAAAATTTAAATGCATCTATGGTCTTCGCCGTACAAAATGTGCGACATGGTTCCATCGTTTACATGACAGATAACCCGTTGTTTCGCGGTTTTTGGTATCAAGGCAAATTGTTATTTGCTAATGCCGTTTTGATGCCGATGAAATGAGATTCATTATTAGTTTTTTAGTTTATAAAAAGTTAACTAAACAGTTCTATCTAGTGATTATTTTATAAATATGGATATTTTAATAAAACCAATAGCTTTCGTCAAGAACATACGTACTACACCTATTGACGACAATTGGTCTGAAATAATTTCTGAAATTGAACTTACCGATGATATACCGACGGAGGTTTTTAGCCATATATCGGACTTTTCTCATCTCGAAATTATTTTCTATTTTGACAAAGTTCAAGATGATAAGATTATTTTTTCGGGACGACCAAGAGGGAACCCAAATTATCCGATAGTGGGCATTTTAGGTCAACGTAAAAAAGGCAGACCTAACAAAATAGGGCTCTGCACTGTAGAACTTTTAGAACACAATGGCAGAAAAATATTGGTAAAAAATCTTGATGCAATTAATGAAACTCCGGTTTTAGATATAAAACCTGTTTTTAAGGAATTTCAACCTGTAGGAATAATCAGACAACCGGAATGGGTTTCAGATTTAATGAAAAATTACTGGAAATAATAGGGCAATGTAAGAAACAACGTTTATTGTACCATGTAAAATTCAATTATCTAAAATGAAAAAAAACGTTTTCTTGCTCTTTTGCTTAATAATGTCCGTGTTTCAACTCAGCGGACAAAATAATTTTAAAGAAAAAATATTAAAGTCCGTCAACGATTTGCGGACAAAGGGATTCAATTGCAGCGGTACAGTTATGCCGCCCGTAGCCAAATTAACTTGGAATGTGCAATTGGAAACAGCTTCAATTCTCCACGCAAAGGACATGGCACAGAATAATTACTTCAGCCACGTGAGCCGAAACGGCAACGAAGTGGATACGCGTGTAAGTGCTGCCGGTTACGAATGGTCTTTTGTCGGCGAAAATATCGCGCAAGGTTACGATGAAATTGCACCGGTCATGCAAGGTTGGAAGGGAAGTTACGCCCATTGCGTACAATTGATGTCGGCGGAAGTAACGGAAGTCGGTGCGGCACAATACGGCACTTATTGGGTCATGGATTTTGCAAAACCTTTGAAATAATTTTATTAAAATGAAAAAATTAGAAAAATTACTGAAAGAATTCGAAAATAATATTCCGAATCAAAAAATTGTAAATACAAAAGTCTCGGAGGCTTCAGTAGGTTGGCATATTGAACATGCGCTTTTGGTTATTAATGGCATCATCACAACCACAAAAAACTCAAATCCGATTGATTATAAATGGTCGTTTAATTTGCCGCG
>JAYTIA010000024.1:0-2563 GCA_043732145.1 Saprospiraceae bacterium | reverse complement strand
ATCATTAGTAATCGGAAATATCACGGCAGTCATGCAACATGATGCTAAACGTATGCTTGCATATTCGTCTATCTCTCACGCCGGCTATATGCTTTTTACTTTGTTGTGCATGGGTGCTGATTCAAAAGCCTCGCTTTTATTTTATGCCGGCATTTATTCTTTAGCAACGATTGTGGCGTTTACAGTTTTGTTTGTCGTTCAAGAAACGCATCAGACAACAAGTATTTCAGCTTTTAACGGTCTCGGAAAAACGCATCCAGCTTTAGCAATTTGCATGACGTTTTCGCTTTTATCTATGGGAGGTATTCCACCTTTAGCCGGATTTATGGCGAAGTATTACATTTTTTCGAGCGCAATTCAGCAAGGTTATATCGGTTTAACGCTTTTGGGTATTGCGATGTCTTTGGTCGGTATTTATTATTATTTCAAAATCATTATAGCCATGTATTACCACACCGGCGATGCCGATGATGTAAAAATTACAGTTTCTCCACTGCAAAATATTGTTTTAGCTTTGGGTTGTATTGCGCTTTTGATTCTTGGTATTTTGCCGCAATTTTTGCACGGATTGATTTAAGCAATTAATTATTAATTTATAACAACGCTTTCCTATCCGCCACATACGCTTGCCACATTTTATAACAATCTGAAAAATCTGTCGGCAGTTCACTGTCAAATTCCATGCGTTTACCGGTTACCGGATGATCGAAAGATAAAGTTTTGGCGTGCAGTGCTTGACGCGGACAAGTTTCCATCGCTTTTTCTGCAAACTGACGATATTTCGTAAAAATAGTACCTTTTAAGATGCGGTCACCGCCGTAACGTTTATCCATAAAAAGCGGATGCCCGAGATGTTTCATGTGAATACGAATTTGATGTGTGCGACCGGTTTCTAATTTGCACTCGACTAAACTCACATAGTACATTGGGTCAATTGTTTTATAGTGCGTCACTGCGTGTTTTCCATCTTCCCCTTCCGGAAAAGCCATGATAATTGTCGGATCTTTTCTATCCCTGCCGACGTTGACAGTAATTGTCCCCATTTTTTTATACGGTTCACCCCACACTAAAGCCCAATAAGTTCTGCCGGTCGTGTGGTCAAAAAATTGTTTCGCCAAATTATTCAGCGCGAAACTCGTTTTTGCAACTACTAATAAACCGCTCGTGTCTTTATCAATGCGATGCACCAATCCCGGACGTTCTTCTGCCCCAAGCGCATTAAAATTCGGAATTTTTTCTTGAAAATAATATACCAAACCATTTATCAGCGTTCCTTTCGGATTTCCTACGCCCGGATGACAAACCAATCCGGCGGGTTTATTCAGAACAATGACATCGTCGTCTTCGTAAATAATATCGAGGGGCATTTTTTCGGGAATCGCACCACCTTCATGCGGCATACTCGGAAAAAAAACGCTGATGATTTGATTGGGTTTGATGGTAAAATTCGGTTTTACAACTTCATTATTCACTAAAACCGCACCATCGCGTATGGCATTTTGAACTTTGTTACGACTAATTTTCGAGATTTTTTCGCTCAAATATTTATCCAAGCGCATTTGTCCTTGCCCTTTATCTACAACAAAACGGTGATGTTCGAACAATTCCTCTTCAGAATCGGCTGCGTTTTCTTCATCTAAATTTTGAAAATCTATGTCTTCTATAAAATCCTCGTTGAGAGGCATCGGCTATGATTTTTAAGTGGAAAAAAATTTATCGGCAAGTTGTTGCTAAGTAATCAATATATTTCAGGTTTTTATCCAAATTTACGCAAAATAAACGATATTATTTAAAACTAAGCTATTAAACAAAAATAAAATTAAAACTTGCGAATCTGAAATTAATTCTTCCGACACCTCCGGCAAAATATTTAAAAAATTGTTGAACTTTTTTTGAAACATAAATGTACTCGAACACGTTAAGTTATTTTGAAGGTTAAGCAAAATATAAATTTTCGGTAAATACTATTTTTAAGGTTTATGACATTTTTTTTTTGAAATTCGCTTAATTATAGTATTTTTGTTTTCTGAATTAAAATAACAACTTTCTCATTCAATAAGAAAAATTATAGTGTTTCATAGTGTGAGGGTAGCAGCAAAATTTTGTTGTTGCCCTTTTTTTATTTGATTCTCATTAAGTAATAAATTTTTTCCGATGATAGTTGATGAATCGCATAAACAAGTTTTAGGTTTGAAATTGCCGACTGATCCGCGTTGGGCAAATTTGGCGGTAATAAGCCTCGAAGATATTTTAACTGACCATGCTTATTGCGAACAAAAAGCAGCGACTTCTTGCATTTCACTCATTCAATCTTATCCAGAATGTGAAGATTTGGTGCGCGAATTGGCTCCGATTGTAACAGAAGAGTGGGGACATTTTCGTTTGGTTTTAGCGGAATTGGATAAACGTCAACTTAAACTCGGTAAACAACGTAAAGATGAATATGTAAACGCTTTGATGAAATTTGAAAAAAAAGGTGGGCATATTTATGATCGGTTGATTGAAAAACTTTTGATTTGCGCACTCATCGAATCACGGAGCTGCGAGCGTTTCAGAATTTTAT
>JAYTIA010000023.1:0-2575 GCA_043732145.1 Saprospiraceae bacterium | reverse complement strand
ATTCTAAACCGATAAAAATTGTAAAACTTAATTGGATACTGTATCGAATATGATCGCGCATAAACGGCATCGGCGTACCGCGATTTAATAATTCTGTTATTTGAATAAAATGCAGTGCGTAATTGGCAAGTATAAAAAAAGTAAATCCGGTAATGAATAATAAAGTGAAATACAAAACGCCGTAAAATTGTTGGCGAGAAATTTTTGGTAAAAAATAAAAAGCAAGCGGTAAAATTAAAAAAGGTAATTTAATCCGCATACGCTCCAACCAATAATATATATCGTGCGACCACAAGCCGCTTATCAACACCAAAAAAAACGGAACGGTAATAGAAGCTAAAGCCAAACGATAATTACGAGATTTATTAACTACTTCAAAACCCAAACGCAATTTGATTTTTTTTATATCCAAACGCAAAAAAGCAACCGCCACAAAACCCCACATCGCGACCGACATCAAAAAGAATGACCAAGTCATGGCAGCAGAAAGCATACAACAGAAAAATACTGTCATGTCTGTTCTGTCAATACCTTGAAAAAATTGGTTTATTGATGTACTTTTGCGCAAAATCAATTAATATTTTTTATGTTCACAAAGGTACAAGAAGTCATTGATGAAATTATCGCCGCCGAGCCGAAAACAAAAGAAGAGATTGAAACTTTTCGCATTCGTTTTCTTGGCAGCAAAAATATAATTAAACCCTTGTTCGGTGAAATCGGTAAGGTGGACAATGCACAAAAAAAAGATTACGGCGCGTTGGTAAATAAAGCCAAAACAACTGCCGAAGAAAAAATGGTAGTTTTGCAAGAACAATTAGACGCTTTAGCTTTCGCACCGGAAGTTGCACCGTTCGATTTAACTGCACCGGCAGAACCCGTCCTGCAAGGCAGTCGTCATCCGGTTTCGATTGTGATGAATAAAATCATTGATATTTTCTCACGAATTGGCTTTACTGTTGTCGACGGACCTGAAATTGAAACCGATTGGTACAATTTTACCGCTATGAATACGCCGGAAGATCATCCGGCGCGGGATATGCAGGATACGTTTTACATAAAAAATTCTAAAACTTGGTTGTTGCGCACGCATACTTCGCCGGTTCAAGCGCGCGTCATGGAAACACAAAAACCGCCGATTCGTATCATCGCACCCGGTCGTGTTTATCGCAACGAAACTATTTCGGCGCGATCGCACGCACAATTTCATCAAGTCGAAGGATTATATATTGACGAAAACGTTTCGTTTGCCGATTTAAAGCAAACACTCTTGTATTTTGCTCAAGAAATGTTCGGCGCGGCAAAAATAAGAATGAGACCATCTTTTTTTCCTTTCACCGAGCCTTCGGCAGAAGTAGATGTGTGGCTTGGTACCAACACGCCGGAAAATGTACGATTAACAAAAGGAACAGGTTGGTTAGAAATTTTGGGTTGCGGCATGGTGGATCCGCAAGTTTTAATTAATTGCGGTATTGACCACAAAAAATATAACGGTTTTGCTTTCGGTATGGGTATCGAACGTCAAGCCTTGCGTTTGTTTGAAATTCCGGATATAAGAATGCTATTTGAAAATGATGTGCGGTTTTTGAGACAGTTTTCGGCAGCACTGTAATTCAATTTTATAATTCTAAATAGAAACTTGACTGGCACCTGATATTTTCCAAGTTGTATCATCTTGTAAAAAACCAATTATTTTACAATTGTTTTTCTGCCAATCTTTCAACAGAAAAAAATGTCCGACACCATTTCCGATTTCGTTGAGTTTTACTGTTTGAAAATCACGCACTACATTGGCGTGTTTTAAAGTTCTGCCGGAATTTTCACCGTTCTTAACATTCGTAAAAAGCGCAGTTTCTACCAAAACCAAATGAAGCGATTTGCCTTTTGTGTCGCCCGTGATGTTGTAATTTATCTCAACATCGTTGCCGGTCGTTTTTTGTAAAAGTGCAATACTATTTGTCGGTGTTTGCGCTTGCACGTTTTGTATTTGTTTTTCAATCTCCGCACCACGCGAACCGACACATTCATAACCGCCGTTAATAACGACTTGCGGCGTATAAACACCATCGCCTTTAAATTTTGCGCCGTATGAGTATTGACGTTCATCAAAAGTTTTTTGACTGAACATATCTTTCCAACCCAAACGATTCCAATACGTGACGTGATAACTCAATACAAAAACATTGTCGCGTGTGGCATATTTTTGCATAAGTTCATCGGCACTCGGGCAGCTTGAACAACCTTCCGATGTAAATAATTCTAAAACGGCAAAACCTTTTTCTGCCGGTTTTATATCATTTGAAATTGATGGTAATGAAATTTTTGAATTGTCGTTTTTAAAAAATAAAAACGAACCGGAAAAAACGGCGACAAGCAGTAAAATGAGCGTCCGCATGGATGAATTTTTTATTAATAGTTAATGATAAGATTTTTCTTATAAATTTTTTTAGTACAAATTTACAGCTAAACTTATCACAAAATAATTCTGATACTTTTCAGAAAAAAGTTTTATTTCACCCAAACCGCTCCGGATTTAAAAACTCTAAATTCATCGAAGTATTTTGATGTGCAATAATTT
>JAYTIA010000022.1:0-2576 GCA_043732145.1 Saprospiraceae bacterium | reverse complement strand
CACTTACGCCAAGTGTCGGCAAACATAAAATAACTTTGGTAGATGAAGATGGCACAAGATTAGAGCAGAGTTTTGAGGTGTTAAGTAAGACTAAGAATTAAGAATCAACCTTTCCCAATTTTGAATGCCTTTTGGCGCGATTTTAGTTTCTTGTTAATACAAATTACTAAGAATTTAAAATTCTTTATTCTTAATTCTTAATTGATATAATTACCCATGAATAATTTTTTTGAAGACAACCTATTTTTCAGCGTTACTTCTTTGGCAAGAGAACTTTCGGTTATTGCCGAAAGTCATTTTAGTACAATCAGTTTAACGCCTTCCGATGCGTTACTGATGTTAGTTGTAAGTGGAAAAGCGGGGGTGCAACCGACTGAAATCAGTTTGAAAATTAAATTAGCACCGTCCACTATTACACGTATGGTTGAAAAGTTAGAGAAAAAAAATCTCTTAGTCCGTTCATCGGAAAGTAAATACACTTATATCCATGCCACTGAAAAAGGTCAACAACTTTTCCCTGCGATTATAGAAATTTGGTTAAACGTTTATGCACATTTTAATAACTATTTAGATGCCGAAACCATTGAAAAATTAATTGCCCAAACTTCCAATGTGAGTAAAAGAATTAGTTCTTAATTGTTAATTGTCAGTTGTTATTTCTTTTTTTTATCTTTGCAATTAAATTTAGAAATTGAACCGTTGTTATTTTGAACTAACAATTAACAGCTAACAACTAACAACTCATCAAGTGCAATTCAAAAAAATTTACTTTATAGGTATCGGTGGCATCGGCATGAGTGCGATAGCACGTTTTTTTTTGCACAACGGCACCGAAGTATACGGTTATGATAAAACCGAAACAGAACTCACCAAAAAACTAGTCGCCGAAGGTATGCACATCCATTATACTGATGATGTTCGCTACATACCGGAAGATATCGAATTTGTTGTTTATACCCCCGCCATTCCGAGTCATCATTCTGAATTAAATTATTTCAAATCCAACGGTTTCACAATCATGAAACGCTCGGAAGTTTTAGGTGTGATTTCACGCGAAAAATTTTGTCTCGCTGTTGCCGGTACGCACGGCAAAACTACCACGACTTGTTTGCTAACGCATTTACTCATCCAAGGTGGTCTCGATCCTTCCGCGTTTTTAGGTGGTGTATCTTTGTCATTGGGCAGTAATTTTGTGCAGGGCGACAGCGATTATGTGGTCGTTGAAGCGGATGAATATGATAGAAGTTTTTTAAGATTGAGTCCGAACATTGCTGTCATCAACAGTCTCGATCCGGATCATTTGGATATTTACGGCGACGAAAAAAACTTCATTCAGGGTTTCGTTGATTTTACGCAAAAAGTAAAACCGGGCGGATTAATTTTAAAAAAAATAGGATTGAAAATAAATACCAAACGTAGAGACGCAGTTCATCGCGTCTCTACATTTGGTATCGGTCGGGGTGATTTTCGCGCGATAAAAATTCGCGTTGAAAAAGGCTTTTTTATTTTTGATTTTAATTGTAGAGATGCGATGCATCGCGTCTTTACAATTAAAAATATAAAAACGATGTTACCGGGCAGGCACAATATTGAAAATGCGGTCGCAGCAATCGCCGTAGCAAAAACTTTAGGCGTGAGTGATGAAAAAATTGTTCAAGCGATGGCAAATTTCAAAGGTATTCGTCGCCGGTTCGAAACGATTTATAGAGATGAAGCCAATCAACGCGTTTATATTGACGACTATGCCCATCATCCTTCCGAATTGAAAGCGGCGATTAATGCAGCACGCGAACTGTATCCGAAAAATAAACTTATCGGTATTTTTCAACCGCATTTATATACACGCACACGTGATTTTAAAGAGGGATTTATTGAGGCGTTGAACAAATTAGACGAATTGGTGCTTTTGGATATTTATCCGGCGCGAGAATTACCGATTGCAGACGTGAGTTCAGATATGCTTTTTCAAGGCATTTCTATTCCCAAATTATTGATTTCTAAATCAAAATTTAAAGAAGATCTACCGTTTTGGTTGAAAAAATTGCCTAAAATTAATTACACTTTGATGACGCTTGGTGCAGGTGATATTGATACGTTGGTATCATTGATTCAATTGACAGTTGACAATTGACAATGACAAAAAATTATCGGCGTTGTCAACTTACAACTGTCAATTGAATCATTGTCAATTAATTTGAATATATCTTTAACCCGATAATGCCGGCAACAGTGACGGATAAAAAAAATATTTCCGGAAAACTGATTGTGGCTTTGGTGATAAAAACCTCTGTCAGTTTTATTAGAACAATTGAAACGGCAGTCCAAACCGCGAAAGCAGTAGCGATAGAAATTTGTTTCATCGCTAAGGACAGGAAATAAATATTGCCGATACCGAAGACTATATAGCCTAAGAGCGGTATCCAAACCATATAACCTTCAGGTGTTAAAAGGTTTGAAAATCGGAGTGTCGAGATTTTTCTAAATTCTAAATATTTAAAAGAGAATGTCCAGCATGTTTCAAACGCTGATGCTATAATAAGATAAATCCAAGCCATATATTTTTATTTCACAGTTTA
>JAYTIA010000021.1:0-2578 GCA_043732145.1 Saprospiraceae bacterium | reverse complement strand
GACGACAATATCATTCAATTTTCCGGTTAAATCTTCCGCTTTAAAATTTCGCAAACTGTACATATACAAAGTATCGCGCAAAACGCGCTGCTTTACGATATTGAACACTTTGTCTCCCATTTTAACTTCCGTGTTAACGTATTCAAAATCAGAGTCTTCGACATGCATATAAAGCGTTGCCGGCATTTTTGTAATCGTAAAATCTGAGTCTGAAAGTTGCGATACGCACAATGAACGCACCTGTTGTTGTTCATAAGCGAACAACACATAATATCCGAAAGCATTATAAAGAAGCAATGCTAACAAAGAAAATGACAGGATAATTTTTTTCATCACAGCAAATGTAAGAATTAAGAATTGAGAATTAAGAATTAAATACTAAAAAAATTTAAAAAATTCTTAATTCTTAATTTTTAATTCTCTCGCATATCCTCCACTTGTATATTCGGATACTTAGTTTTATCGAACGTAAAATAAGTTATCGGATAAGTTTTATTGACAATCGGCGCATCCATAGATAATTTCATGCGCGATTGATCTCTCCCGAAAGCTGTCAGACTCACGACTTGATTTGTTTTTTGGTCAATCGCTATACGAATTTGTGTAAACTCGTTGCGTCTGTTATTGGGTTTGAAAATAATAATTGTTGCTTTTTTACTCCAACCTTCAGCAGTTTCGTCTTGAATGGCATAAGTGTAATCTTTACTTTCGTAAATTTTTATCAAATCACGAGGTGAGAGTAATTCAGGTGAAGTTGAACTCGTGCTGGATGCTTTTTTTATAATGACAGTATTGTCTAATTTCTGCCAAATAGTTTGTCCGTCAGAAATAAAAAGTTGTTTGCCCACTTCGGCGCGGTATTTATCTCCTTGTTGATATAATTTACCTTTTTGTACGTCGTCTTTTTTTTGCTCCGCTTGTTTAAAAGATAATTCAAAATTTGTTTCCAAACCTTTATAACTTTCGTACAATTTTTTAACTTTATCTAAAAGTATTTTAGCTTTCGGGTCGTTCGCACTCGTTTTTGGTGCAGTTGTCGGTTGTGCAAACACAATATTTGATAAAAATAAAACACAAACAGCAACAATTGATAATTTTTTCATTTTTTGATACAATTAAATTATACACAAGAAACAGTCAACTTCTTAAAATTGTTTAACGTTGTTTGGACGTTACAAATTTCTTTTAGTAATCTCAGTGTCTGTTAAATTCAAGTTAATGCGTAACTTTGTCGAAATTATAAAACTGAACGACGCATATTGATCACTTCAACAGTGTAATATCTCCCTTCTCTTGATAAATTTTCCCTTCACGCGTTTGAAATAAAAGTTGATAAATATAAACATCATTCGGAAAAAAACCTGAATTGAGCTTGCCGGTCCAAGCGTGTTGCGGTGCGTCAATGACATCAAAACTACCCGCATCAAAAACCAAAACGCCAAAACGGTTATAAATTTGAAATTGAATTATTTTTTCTACATTATACGTCGGATACAATTGCAGTACATCATTATTGCCGTCATCGTTTGGAGAAAAAGCATTTGGTATAAAAACATAATCGCAATAATCAAATTTGACGTTCACAGAAGTTTTACTTCTGCCGCATTTATTGCCGGCGAATAAATAATATAGACCTGAAAAATTGACATTGATGCTCTGCGCAGTTTCACCTGTACTCCATAAATAAGACGTATTCAGAATCGGATTGTATTTTAAAGTATAATTCGGCGGACTGTTTGAAACGCACACGATTGTATCCGGACCTAAATCTATTTTTGGTGTATCGAGTACGGTGACGATATAATTTACATCAGTATAACATTTTTTATTGTAGGCGAGGAGATTGTATTTTCCGGATTGAGTAACATCAAGAAAAGTATTCGTGCTGCCGTTAAACCATTTATAAGCACGTACATCCGGGATTTGGGGTATAATTCGAAAAGGAACACTGCACACCGACGTATCTAAAATCGGTATTTTACTTTGGTAATTAAAAACGCTAACGTGTTTGCGTAAAGTCGTATCGCAACTACCCAATGAAACGCGTAGAATATATAATCCGGAATCTTTAACGACAAAAAACGTATCGTGTGCGTTATTTTGCCATTGATAATAATACGACTCGTTTTTCGGAATACGTAATATTATTGTATCGTTGGCACAAATACTTGTGTCGTTGCCAAGCGTGTAATGTGGTGAAGGAACAGCATTTATAAAAGTCGTATCATAAGAAACACACTGTCCGTTACGGATAAAGACATTGTACATACCCGAATCGCGTACAGTAATAGAAGCCGTCGTATCGTCCGTGTTCCAATAATAATTCAATGCACCGGAAACAGTAGCATCTAAAACAATCGAATCTTTTTCGCAAAGCGTAATACTGCGCGGTAATTTTGACGGAAAAACATTGCCTGAACGAACTGTGTCTGTGCTTGTTGACATACAGCCATTTTGATCGATAACTGTCACCGCATAATTTCCGGGTACATTGATAGTATTTTGTAAACCTGAAATACCGTTTGACCAATGCACATCGGCATAAATATCATCAACAAAAAGTGTCGTAAAACCATTT
>JAYTIA010000020.1:0-2580 GCA_043732145.1 Saprospiraceae bacterium | reverse complement strand
TAGTTTCTTTCAAAACGTGACGCTGCCCGCGCAACTGATTGGTGTGTCGGCGCATTTCCAAAACTTTTGCTTCCAAGTGTGCCACATAATTTCTCAATTGCTGCATGGCATCTACACTTTCCTTTTGTTTGAAAAGAAATGAAAATATACTGTACTTTGTACTCGCCGCAGCGACTAGCAAAGCGTGACGCGCTTTATCATCTATTACAATGATGGCAATGACACTGACAGTTACTATCACTGCTATTTCTATAATTAGTTCGAAATCCATAAATTAGAATTTTTATTAGCTCTCAGCCTTCAGCTGTCAGCTGTCAGCCTTCAGCTATAAAAACCGGTAAAATACAGAGCTGATAGCTGACAGCTGAAGGCTGATAGCTGATTATTTTTTCTCAAAATAGCGAAACAACATGATCGCTAAGCCGCCCACTAAGAGCAACCAAAGCAATGGTCCGAGTATGCGCGTGATAAACATGGCGACTATAATAACGCCTACTATTAAAAAAACTGTACCGTATTTGCCGCGCAAGATTCTTGCGATATCACCTAAAAGATTATTAAACATAGCTGTATGGATTTTAAAAATGAATTAAATTGAACTCGTTTTAAATTATGATACGAAAATACACATGTCTTGATTAATTTGTCTAAAATAATCTACCAAAACACGATTTATCTCGTCGAATGAAATTTTTACTTTTTTAAAATAGATTTTAAGCCTATTGCATCGCTTGCAAAAACATTTAAATCAATTTTTTCGCTGATGCCGTTGCACCTACCTTCGTTAGAATATTGCCAAAAAAGCCAATGTACATCGTTATAATTTTTTATGGCTTTATCCGGACTATAAGACGCATACCAAATCGGATAGCCAACAAAATTGCCGGCGATATATTTTTTGTAATAACTGCCGTTGACATATATAATAGGTATAATGCCGGTTTCTTTTTCGACAGTCTTCAACCAAACTGAAATTTTTTGTACAATTTGTTCCGACGTGAAGCGGCGTTCATTGCCGGTTAAATCGTCTTCAATATCTAAAACGGGCGGTAAATCGCCGGAGATAATTTTTACTTTATCTAAAAAAAATTGAGCTTGTTGTTGGGCATCATCACCGAAAGTAAAAAAATGATACGCACCTCTGATAATACCGGAATCGCGCATTTCCGCCCAATTTTGTTCGAAGCGATAATCAACGAAATCATTGCCGCGCGTCGCTCTTATGAAAGCGAAATCAATTCCGACATTTTGATCGCGCATTTTTTTTACATCCGCCCAATCTATTTCGCAAGAGTAATGACTGACATCAATGCCATGTACGGTAAAACCGTCCGGTACTTTAGCGTCAAAATTTTTCCAAGAGCGTTCACGCGGTTCCGAACAGCGATTGTAATTAAACCACCAACCGGACAATGAATTTTCAAAAAAATAATAGGCGGCAATTGCAAGCAGCACTAATAAAACTAAGGGCGAGTAATTTATTGAATTCTTTTGCTTTTGTTTAATGTGTTGTTTTTTCTTTGAATTATCGGTCATAAATTATCTGATAAAAAGCTAGAAGTGTTAATGTCATGTCAAATTTCGGAATCCTGTCTTAAAATTGTCATAAATATATTTCTTTTACGTTAAAAAGTGCGTCTAAAATATTGCAGTCTCAACAAAAAGAAATAATTTTATACGTCGAATTTAATAATGAACGCGAAGTAAATAAAATGTCGAAATAGACTTAATTATTTTTCTGTCAGACTGACTATCTTTTAAGGCGAATATCGGTTATTTAACGCAAAAGATAGTCTGTATCACGGCAAAAGAATAAGTATAGTTTGATGTTTTATTTATTTCGCGTTCCTACTCACAATTTCGTTTAGCAAACTGTATTTATCAACCAATTTTTTATGGAAAAAATGACGCGCCGTTCATTTATAGGAACATCTGCCACACTCGCCGCAGCAACGTCTCTACCACTAAATTTACTTTCACCAAAAGAAAAACCCATCGGTGTTCAACTTTGGAGTGTGCGTGAAGATATGACCGAAGATCCGGACAAAACGCTCAAAGCCTTGGCGCGTGATGGTTTTAATTTTGTAGAATGTTTCAGTAATCCTAAAGAAAATCAAGGTTACGTAAAAGGTAAAGTTTTTGGTAAAAGCGTAATGGAGTTTAAAAAAATGTTGAAAGAATATGAATTAAAAATGCCGAGTGGTCACGTCGGATTTACCTCTAAAGACTACGATTTCACGAAAAAAGATATTTCTGACGATTGGAAAAAATCTGTAGAAGATGCCTTAAAACTCGGTCAAAGATATATTATCTGTCCTTGGATGGAAGAAGTTGAAAGAAAAACACCGGATGATCTCAAAAAATTTTGTGAGGCATTAAACGGTGCCGGCACTTATTGTCAATCGCAAAGTATCCGTTTTGGTTATCATAATCATTGGTTTGAATTTGATAAAGTTGGAGATGATTTAGTTTATACAACTTTATTGAAAAACACAAACCCGGAACTCGTAGCTTTTGAAATGGATTTGTGTTGGGCAGTATCAAAAAATCAAGATCCGGTTGAATGGTTTAAAAATTATC
>JAYTIA010000019.1:0-6857 GCA_043732145.1 Saprospiraceae bacterium | reverse complement strand
GACCAATCTCATTACAAATACTTAATGTCGCAGTTGCAGATAAAATTTCATCGCAATGAATATTAAGAATACCGTTACTCGGATTTGGATAAATTTTTAACGCTGAAGTATTAACATCTTTTATATCGGTAAGCAAACTACGCAATGCCCGCGGTGCATTTATTCTGCCATAGCCGTTATAAATATCAAAACCAGGTGTATCTTCCATAGAGTTTGTTGTTTGGTCGTCTGCAGTAGCTCTAATAATATCTCTGATGCGTGCCGGAGTCAACGTTTTATCCAAAGAAAGCATGAGCGAAACTAAACCCGTAACGTGTGGCGTTGCTTGAGATGTTCCGCCCCAATAGTAATCATAATTATCGAGTTTTTTAAAAGTGATACCGTAAATAAAATTTCCCGGTGCCGTCACATCTATATGCTGACCTACATTGCTGCCGCTTGTTGCCGGGCTACTATTCAGAAAAGGATGTGTGCGTTTACCGTTATCGTCAACAGAACCAACATTTATGCTTTGATGATGTCCGGCAGGAAAACGCAATACACCACTGTTTTCATTACCCATACACGCCACAATCGTCACGCCGTTGTTCCAAGCAAAAGTAGCTGCATCCAACAGCGCATTAGAATTATCGTAACCGACTAAGGACATATTAATTACTTTGGCACCGTTTTTCACTGCATAATAAATTCCGTAAATCCACCAAGAATAAAAACCGGTATTGTCTGCTTTCAAACCTTTCAAGAGCATGAGTTTACAATTCCAATCTATACCCGCATAACCTAAATTATTATTTCCGATATTGCCAACAATGCCGGTGACATTTGAGCCGTGACCATTATTATCGTAAGGATTATTATTATTGTCGGCAAAATTCCATCCTTGCACATCATCCACGTAACCATTTCCATCATCATCGATGCCGTTACCCGGTATTTCTTTCGTGTTTGTCCAAATTCTGTTTTTCAATTCCGGATGATCAATCGGTGCGCCGGAATCTAAAATACAAACTATAATATCGGAACTGCCTTTTGTAATATTCCAAGCGTCCGCCATTTTTATATCTTGTCCCGTAACTGATGTAGGCGAAAAAGTGCCGGTGTTAAGTAAACCCCATTGCTGGGAAAAATACGTATCGTTAGGAGCGACACTCGGCGGCATTATTTTTTTCGTTGCCGAAATTTTTGCTTCGATACATTCACCTTCACCGCGTCCGATATAATCCGGTTCTACATATTCAAACAATTGTGTTTGTTTATATGCAGCGATAGCTTCCGGAATATTGATATCGTTTATAAAATGTAAAACGATTACAGGCACTGCATCGCCAATAATAATTGGTTCTTGTTTTTGAAGGCTGTATTTTTTGTTTAAATCATTGAATACATTTAACGGGCTGTTCGTATTTTTTATAGAAGTTGTCGGTACTTTGGTATTTTGAATATAAAGTTTGTGATAATCACTTTTCAGTTTTAACATCAAACGATTAGAAGCATATTGACCGGAAGTTTGCGACCATAGTACCGTACCGGCACATGAAAAAATAAGTAGAAAGAGTGAAAATCTTTTCATAAATTAAGATTTTATTGAATTAATTGCAGCAGGCTAAAAAATTAATGCGTTAACTTCAAAAAATATTTTTTTTTAAAGAAAATTTACCTATTTTTGCGCCTCGAAATTAATACAAAGACTTTTAAATAGATTAAATTTTATATGGCACATCACGCATCCGCTAAAAAACGTATCCGCCAGACGCTCGTTCGTCGTTTAAGAAACCGTTACTACAAAAAAACGACACGTACTGCTATTAAAGCATTGCGCGATTTAAAAGATAAAGTTGAAGCAGCTAAATTTTTGCCTAAAGTAATCAGTATGATTGACAAATTAGCAAAAAGAAATTCAATTCACAAAAATAAAGCGGCCAACTTAAAAAGCGGTTTGCAAAATCATATTGCGCGTATTGCGTAAATTATCAGTTATCGGTTATCCAAAACCTTATAACCGCTAACCTAAATTATACCACATAAATACAAAGATACAACACACGAGCAGTGTGCTGTTTGTGTTTATGTGGTATTTTTTTGTAAGATCGGTTAGTTATTATAATTAACCGGTAACAATTCACCAATAATTATGAATCATGTAAGCGTAACAAAAAAATGGATTGAAGAATTTGTCATCAACTTAAATTTGTGTCCGTTTGCGGCACATCCTTTTAAAAGTGATAAAATTCGGTATATTATTTTTCGAGGTAATGATACCGACATAGAAAAATTCCATGAACTCTGTGACAAAGAAATAGAATTTTTGCAAGTTACGCCGGCAACTGAAGTGGAAACAACGCTCATCATTACGCCAAATGCTTTTCTTGATTTCGATGACTATTTAGATGAATTTGATTTTTTAGAACTCGGACTTGAAGAAGTTTTCATTGACGAAGAAGAAATCCCGTTGCAATTAGCATCTTTTCATCCTAATTATATGTTTGAAGATACAGAGGCTGATGATGTAGAAAATTTCACGAACCGTTCGCCGTTTCCGATGTTTCATCTTTTGCGCACCGGCAGAGTGAGTATAGCTATTGAAGCGCATCCGGATATTGATTCGGTGCCGGAAAATAATATCAAAACGATGCAAAATTTGGGTTATTACAAAGTCAAACAAATGTATGATGACATTACAAGAACGCATTAATGCACTCGGCAATCTCGGTAAATATCTGAAAATTAATCCGGCAGTGCTTGATATTGCGATGCACAAAGCACATCAAGAAAACGCATGGTTTACTGTTGAAAATCAAAAAAAAGCCATCCAAGAAATTTCAAAAGCCTTTTTTAATAAATCGAAATTAAAAAAATGGTTGTTACCTTATAATTTACCAAAAAATAGTAAACCAAAAACTGTCGGATTAATTTTAGCCGGCAATATTCCGCTCGTCGGCATTCACGATATTATTTGTGTTTTTATATGCGGACATAAATCGCTGATAAAACTTTCCGAAAAAGATGCGGTGTTGTTACCTGCTTTGCTTTATATTCTCAATACAATTGATACGCGTACAGGCAATTATTTTTCAATTCTCAACGGTTATATGCGCGATGTTGATGCTATAATTGCGACTGGTAGCAACAATTCGGCGCGTTATTTTGAAAATTATTTTTCAAAAATTCCGCATATCATTCGCAAAAATAGAAATGCAATAGCAATTCTTTCAGGCGATGAAACTAAGAAAGATTTTAAAAATTTAGGGCACGATTTATTTGAGTATTTCGGTTTAGGTTGTCGTAACGTGTCTAAAATATACGCACCGCGTGGTTACAATTTTGAACCTTTGCTTTATGTTTTGCACGAATGGAAACACAAATTGATGCTACACGATAAATACCTCAATAATTTCGATTATAATTTCGCTTTACTCATTATGAATAAAGTAAAATATCAATCATCCGGAACGATTTTATTGCGCGAATTAGATGAGATTGCATCGCCTATTGCCGTTGCTTATTATAGTTATTACGACGATTATGAAATTTTAAAAACCGAATTGCGCGAAAAGAAAGATCAAATTCAACTCGTCGTTACCAACAAAACCGATATTGATTTTCTACCGGCTTTTCCTTTAGGAAAAGCACAATCACCGCAACTGAACGATTATGCAGACGGCGTTGATACAATTGATTTTTTGAGCAAAATTTGACCAAGAATTTTCAAAATTTATCGGAATAAGCAAAATTAATCAAAATTTCATAAATTCTATTGAATAATACAAACTTCGTTCAACTTCTGCTCAAAAAAAAAAGAGCGAAGATTTAAGTCTTCGCTCTCACAAGAAATCACCCGACTGTTAAGTCTAATACCAAAAGTAATGTTTTATAAAATTATTTTGCCAAACAAAATTTCGTTTCGCAATTTTCATAAACATCATTGCAATAATAGGGATTTTATTTATAAACCAAAAGATTTTTTAATAATAAAATTTTTTTTTAAACGAAATGCTTTTTTCTGAACACGCACAACACATAAAATTACCTGATGCCGAATTAATTTTCTTTCCAAATTTTTGGAATAATTCGGAAGCCACTACCCTATTCAACCTTTTAAAAAACGAATTGGCATGGCAACAAGATTCGATTAAAATGTTCGGAAAACTTGTTCAAGAACCCCGACTTACGGCTTGGTACTGTGACGAAGGAAAAATTTATACGTACAGCGGTAAAACACAAATGCCGAACGCTTGGCATCCTACACTACTTGAAATTAAAAATAAAATTGAAACGGTTTCGGAAATTTCGGCAAAATACAACAGTGTTTTGTGCAACCTCTATCGCAACGGCAACGATTCCATGGGTTGGCACAGCGACGATGAAAAAGAATTGGCACAAAATCCGATCATTGCTTCCGTTAATTTGGGTGAAACACGGCGGTTTTTATTTCGCCACAAACACGATAAAACTTTAAAACACGAATTGTTACTTACGCATGGTTCACTGCTCATCATGTCCGGCACCATGCAACATTTCTGGCAGCACGCGGTGCCGAAAGAACCGAAAAAAACGGAAGCAAGGATTAATTTGACGTTTCGGAAAATTTTTTGAAAATTTATTGATTTTCGATTTTCAATTTATTTTTCTCCAAATAAGCGTTTAACTCTTCAAACGTCATACCTTTAATTTCTTCTGAAATTTTTGTTTTAATTTCTCTGAACACTTTGAGTGTATCGAAGTCTTTTACTGCTTTAGTTTTATTTGTCATAACAGATGGTTTCTTTAGATTGGTTTTTCGTATATTATTTACATAATTTGTATTGGGTTTAGATGCTGAATTGAGTTCTATTTCAATTCTTGATTTTTCTAATATCCTTGTTGGAGCATCAATTTTGTTTGGAAGTACCTCAATACCCGTTATTGTCTGATTTCCGCCGTAATCTGTTTTTCTATAACTTATTTTAAACCCTTCTTCGATAATGGTTTTAAGAATTTCAGGTATTAAATGCTCAAAATCTTTTTGAGACGAAAAAGTTAAGTCATCAATGTATCTGGTATGTGTGATACTATTAATTTTACAAAAATCTAATAATTTATTGTCGATTTCTGAAAAAATAAGATTTGAAACATATGTACTTGTTGGTGCGCCTTGTGGAAGTTGATTATCAGTTGTAGTCAGCACTGTCAACCAATGAGAAAAATGATTGGAATAACCAAGTTTTATAAAAGTATTGTAAACTCGTTTTGGATGTATACTCGGATAAAAGTCTTTTAAGTCTGTGCAAAATTTAAACTTTTTACCTTGATGAGGTTTCGCATTTGTAATATTAGAGCGATTCTTTACTCCGCCATGCACATTTTCGGATAGAGGAATAGAATTTAAAATATTTTTTAAGATTCTTGACTGAACTACTTTAAGTAATTTGGATGGATTTCTAATAGTTCTAATTTTTTCTGTACCATCCAAATATGTTTTTACTTTTCCTGTTGATTGATCTATTTTAGGCTCAATGTGTAGCTTATAATTTGAGGTTATATTTTCTGATAGAAGTTTAATTTGAAGCGGTTTGAAACCTATTTGGTAACAAAATTTTTTAAATTCACTTTTTCTATGTTGTAAAGAATTCATCTTCAAAAGATTTTGCAAATTTTATAGAAACTTAAAAATACAATTTCTTGCACAAAATAAAAATTTTTTATTTTATAAATTCGAAGTTAAATACAAATTTTCAAATTCACAAAAAAAGGGCAAACTCGGTATGAGTTTGCCCTTTTTTATTTCTTATATTTCAAGAAATGATGACTCAATCCATTTTTAGTAGTTGGAAAAAGTTTAAGGAGTGTTCGGGTTTTTAATTCAGCATATTAGTGTCTTCAAGTTTAATCTTTAATGAAAAGAGTAAAGAATATTATGGATAAGTAAATTTACTTTTGAAATTTCATCATAAATTTGTCCATAAGTTTTACCTTTTCGTTTCAAGAGTCGAAGTCTTTCAATTGCTTCATTTAAGACAGTTAAGTCTGATTCCGAAAGAGAATACTGGTTCTCTGTGATAGCTAAGATACTTTTTTGTATCTGACTATCAACAATTCGATTTTTTTTAAATCTGCTCATCTAATAATTTTGAAAAAGACAACAACATTATTGCCTGCCGTATTGCAATAATGTGTGCTTAGATGAGTAGTCTAAATTTTAAATGCGTAATCAATATTCTCGTACACTCACTTAAAATTCCAGCTAAATCAATTATCAAAATAGCATTGTGTATAATACGCTATCACGATATTTCATCCGCCAATTTACCTGTTAAGGTTGCCTTTTCAGGCATTCAAAGAAACTCCATTTAAAATTTAAACATCGAATCGCTTCTCAAAGAACTATAGTACAAAGGTAAGAGTAAAATTTTAATACAACAAAAAAATATTCGTAATATTTTAAAAAAATTAAAAAAAAATTAAAATCAATTTAATGCACCACCACCAAAGGCAAATACGCCATATTATAAGATGAAAACTGAAATTCTAAATTTTCTTCGTTCAAAATAATATGGTATTGTCCTGTCGGTAAAGTACTGATGTCAACTTTAAGTGAATATTGACCGACTGGTTGCCAAGCGGAGAAAACATTTTTGATGAGTCTGCCGGTTAAATTGTAAATACCAATATTAATTGTGCCGTTTTCTCTGACAGTGTAATCTAAATTAACGGTGTTGTCGTACACCGGATTCGGATAACTTTGATTGAGCGTCGGCATATTCGGATTCGGCGGAACGATGCCGGTTGTACTGCCGATGCCGAAAGTTTCTACGCCATACCACAATGTTTTATCTATGGTTTGATCGAGCGTGACATCAAAATTATTGGGCGTTGTCGGA
>JAYTIA010000018.1:0-2588 GCA_043732145.1 Saprospiraceae bacterium | reverse complement strand
AATAAATTAGTCATCATCACACATGGATTTGAAGGCAGTTCGCACAAACAATACGCGCTCGGCACAGCAAAAATTTTCAGCGAATCCGGTTGGGATGTGGCTGCGTGGAATTGTCGCTCGTGTAGCGGTGAAATGAATCGCCTGTTTAAAATGTACGATCATGGCAATGTAGATGACATTTCTACTGTCGTTAATCACTTCACACGAAAAAAGAATTACGAGAGCATCGTTTTAGTCGGTTACAGCATGGGCGGTAATATTTGTTTGAAATATGGTGCTATGAATGCGCACGAAAAAGTAAAAAAAATTATTGCTTTTTCTACACCTTTAGATATGAAAGAGTCTTTGGTAGCCTTGACAAAACCTTCTGCTTTTGTTTATCGCCGTTATTTTTTATCGAATTTAGCGGAAAAAGTTTTAGCCAAAACACAAATGTTTCCGGACAAATTGTCTGCAAAAGATTTTGATAATAAAGGTTGGATTGATAAATGCGCAGTGTTTTTTTGTAAAATAAACGGTTATCCGACTATGGAAGAATTTTACAGACACGCGTCGCCGAATAATTTTTTAGATAAAATAAAAATTCCGACGCTCATCGTTAATGCTTTAAACGATCCGATGCTCGGTGAAAAATGCTATCCGTATGAAGTGATAAAAAAATTGCAAAATGTTTTTCTCGAAACACCAAAATTAGGCGGGCATTGCGGATTTATTTCGGCAAAAGATAAGATATTTGCATGGTCGGAGCGACGTGCGTTGGCGTTTGCGCTTAATTGATGACTTTTTCTAAAAATAAAAAAACCGGTTTGAAATTTTGTTTTAAACCGGTTTTTTTATTCAATACTACTTCCGTAATTTTCCACGCTCATCGTGCTCTCAAGCACTTTATGCCTGAGAAAGCGAAAAAATTAGGTGCAAAATGATAAACTACAAATCCAAAGATTTTTCTTTCTTTCTTGGAGGTTTCGTTATTTTGGTTTATTTAATCGTCCGAGCGGTTAAAGTGCCGATGACGTGCGACGAAGTAAAAACTTGTTTGGAGTATTCACGCGATTCCTTCAGTCAAATTGTGTCTTACAGCCGCTCGGCGGTGCCGAATAATCATATTTTTCATACGCTGTTGGTGAAATTTTTTACCAATATTTTTGGTATGACCGCAATTGTTTGTCGCCTTCCAAATCTTTTGGGTTTTATAGTTTATTTTTATTTTTCTTACAAAATCACAGATGGACTTACTGATTTTGGACTTACTGACAATAGACAAAAAAATCAATTATTAGTAAGTCCAACATCGGTAAGTCCAAAGTTAGTAAGTCTTTTACTTTTGATTTGTAATCCTTATCTCTTCGATTTTTTTTCGTTAGCACGCGGTTACGGTTTGGCATGTGCATTTATGATGGGCAGTATCTATTTTGCACTTCAATATTTAAAAACACAAAAGAATAAACCCATTTTTTTCTCTGCACTGTTTGGCGTTCTGTCCGTTTACACCAATTTCACGACTTTAAATTTTTATGTTGCGCTGTGTTTTTTACTTGGCGTATTCATAATTATTCAACGAAAAAATTTCTTTCAATTAGCGATACTTTTTGGTTTTACTGTAATTTTAGCGGCGCTCAGTTTTTTGCCGATAACGAGAATGCGTGCAACGAATCAATTTGTATTTTGGGGCAACAAAGGTTTTTATGAAGACACTTTCAAATCTTTGACCGATTCTTTAATGTACGGCAGTTCCTATTTCGGAGCGCATACTGCTGCAGTTTTTAGAGTTATCGCTCTGTTTTTATTATTTCTTGTCAGTGTTTTTTGTGTCTTGGATATTAGAAAAAATAAACTATTCGCCTTTCAAACGCCGTTTGTATTTGCGTTTATTTTATTAGTAACAACTGTTGTTGTCAATATTTCTCAGTATTATATCGTGCATACGCCCTATTTACAAACGCGCACGGCTTTATTTTTCTTTCCTTTAGCCGCTTTACCGATTGCTTTGTTGTTCAGTAATTTGTATGAAAAAAACAAAAAAATACTCAATGTTGTCGCGCTTGTTGCGGGTTTACCGTTAGCGTATCATTTCTTCAGTCATATTAATACGCACTCCTGTTACGAATGGTGGTATGATTCAGACACAAAAAAAGTATTGAAATACCTTGAAAAAGAATATCAAAACGACCCGGAGAAAAAGAAAATAAAATTAGCGACATACAGTTGGATGATGCCTTCTTTTTTATTTCATATCGAAGAAGAGGGTAGAGAATGGTGGATTAATGTGCCGGAATCAAACGGTAAAATTCATCCGGCAGGCATGAATTATTATTTTACGTTTGATTCTGAAGTGCCGGCTTTGAAAGATCAATTTGACGTCGTGAAAAAATTAGGTGGCAGGGTTTTGATGAAAAGAAAAGTACTGAAATGAAGATAAACTTACTGATTTTGGACTTACTGATTTTGGACTTACTGACGATGGAAAAAAAAATTCAATAAGTCCAAAATAAGTAAGTCTATCTTCATTTTTTCGTGATTCGGATTGGAATCGAACCAATAACCTACTGCTTAGAAGGCAGTTGCTCTATCCGTTGAGCTACCGAACC
>JAYTIA010000017.1:0-6880 GCA_043732145.1 Saprospiraceae bacterium | reverse complement strand
GTTTTAAAAACTGCAAATTATGAATGATGTCGGTTTTCGTAAAATTACTTGAATCGGGCCAAAACATTAAATCGCCCGCACCCAAACCTAATCCGCTGCGATGCGTCAATAAATCTCTGATGGTAAAAGATTCCGTCACATAAGGATCATACATTTTAAACTCCGGAATAAAATCGCGCACCTTACTGTCGTAAGTGAGTTTGCCTTCATCTTGCAAAATCCCCAACGCCGCCGCCGTAAACGCTTTACTGTTTGAAGCAATGCCGAACAAAGTATTTTCCGTCACTTTTTCTTTTGTTTTTAACGAGCGCACACCGTAACCTTTGGCGTGGATAATTTTTCCATCTTTTACAACGGCGACTGCAATGCCCGGCACATCAAAAGTTTTTAAAGTCAATTCAACTACACTGTCAATTTGAGCGGGTGTGATGATTGGGACTTGAGCAAAGGCAGTCAATTGAGCCGATACAATTAAACACGCCATTAATATTTTTTTGATTTGCATTTTTTGATTTGTTTTGTTCAGAATATATCACACACCCACGAGTAAATCGGTGGGTGACTTGTGCACAAATATAAAGTTTTTTCCGGAAGTGGAATATTTCAGAGAAAAATATTTACCTTATTTTATACGAATTTAAGAATCTGCCTAAATATTTGCTTTTGATTGGTTCTCATGCGCTTGAGTTTTAAGATTTTTATTTCATACTCTTTACGAGCAGGGAAAATATCAATTGCAACAGCCAAAACCTGAGCAACTGTAGACAGCACGGTAACGAGTGGATATAGTAGCATTAGAAACAGCATAAGTAGTGTTAGTTGCGCCCGCTATATTTGACCACGAAATACCGTTATCAGTACTTTTTTGCCATTGAGTTGTACAAGTTCCTGTGCCACCTGTGGGAGTTGAGGTAAGCAAAACGCTTCCGCCCGTACAGATATTTGAACTTGTAGAAACAACAGATACTGAAGGTATAGGAACAACCGAGACGAGAGTTGAATTAGATGTAACGGTGCAATTACAACCTGTTTGCATGACTAAAACGCGAAAATAGGTATTAGCCGTTAAGGTAGTTGTAGTATAATTTGCTGTATTTGCTCCATTGATATTGCTCCAAGTATTATTATCAGGACTTGATTGCCATTGATAAGTTGTTGTGCCTGCGCCACCCGATACCGTTACGCTCAAATTAGCACTGCCTCCGGTACAAACCGCAGTTGCATCGGTCATAACACTGCTCAAAATCGGTGGTGGCGGCATAATCGTTATTGTTACTGTTGCAAAACCCAAGCGTGTACCGCAATAGTCTTTAACGAGGCAAGTAATGTTGCAAGTTGTTGCAACATTAACGAATGTCGGCGTGAAAGTCGTTGAAGATATTGTTGAATTAGAGAAAGTACCTGCACAAGAACTCGACCAATTATAGGTATAGCCACCGCCACCGCCCGTCGAGGTGACTGCCACTGTATAATTTGTTCCACTTGACATAATGGTCGGTATGAAAGACGTAACATGAATTGCTTTTGTTTCCGCGGACCACAAACTAAAATTAAAAAAGGACCGTTCCGCAGCAACATTCGCGGCGGCGGCAGAGTTGTCGATATCGTGTCCACCCATAAATAAGACACGCCCGCGTGTACTGTCTCCTTTGCCTACACCATAAGCCAAAACGGCGGCTTCACCCCGAGACAATCTCGGAATATCAGATTGTGACGGGTCATAGACCGCAATCGAAGTCGTAGGTCGCCAACCGTTGTTAGCGAGTGGCAGAAAAATTTGTTCCGAACCATTCGTTGTCGCGGCATCTAATGACCCCATGAATTGCATAACAGGGTGTGCGTTAAATCTGTACGAATAAGGTGGTGACCCATTACTGTGACTACCATAAGGCACGGCACTTTGAGTTCCTGATTTTGGATCATTCATCAAAAAACTCATGCGTTCCGAAGGTTGGGAAGGATCATAAAGATTTTCCAAGACGCTGACCGCGTGACAACCAGCCCAAATCGCTCCATCACACCCACCTGCCGCGAAATTCGCATTCCAATAGAGTAAATTTTTATGTGTTGCCCAAGTCGGGTCGGCATGAGGCATGACATATAAATCATGGCAACAATTAAGTTGATCCGGTCCAATAAAGCTATAGGAAGTCGCCGGTATATTGGCATGAATTAAAAACTGTTGGGCAATCGCACCATTTTGAGCATCTAGTATCCATGTAGTAAAGTAGGTAATTGTGTTATAAATAGGCACCGTAACAGGTGAAGTTGTCGTAACAACGACCACGCCTTGCGATATCCATGAATTGACGACTGAGTCTATTTTGGTTGTTCGATAATTAGCGGTGATGATAAATGGACCGCCTTTGAAATCTTGACTGTTATACGTGAAATCAATACCATCTTTTACTTTAACGGGATTAATACTCCATTTGATAGGGATTTGATAGTCTTTTATCAGGGTATGAATAAGCCCATAAGGCTTTAATCCCGTCGAATAGGTTTGCGGCGAAACGCCCATATCAATAATGTATGAGCCGGTTGGTATGACCTCATTGCCCGCGGAGAGAGATTTAATACCCGTTATTTGTAGCAGAAGGCAAACTATAAAAGTGATATAATAATTCATTCTTCAACGAATAGGAATAGATTATTATATACAACAAGTTTCATGCCAAATGACGGCAAGTAATGAATACATGAGAACGCATATAATTTTATAAATGAAGGTTCTCTTTCAAAATGAAAGCGCATTAAACTCAAAAATTTATCGCGCTCCTATTTTTTTTTAAAGCCCAAATGAAACAACAACACTAACCCACCTCAAACTTTCCATTCCCAAATCTGTTATCGTATCTTTGTCGTTTTAAAAAAAAATAAAAGCGTACACAGACAATTTTAAATGATACAGGAATTAGAATTACCGGACAACTACACCGCCGTTATCGAACAAGAATACATTGAAGTCATCGGCGCGAAGGTGCATAATTTAAAAAATATTGACATCAAAATTCCGCGATATAAACTCGTGGTGATGACCGGCATCAGTGGCAGCGGCAAATCGTCGTTGGCATTCGATACAATTTATGCCGAAGGACAACGCCGTTATATGGAAACTTTCAGCGCGTATGCCCGGCAGTTTATCGGCAACATGGAACGTCCGGATGTGGAACAAATTACGGGTTTAAGCCCTGTGATAAGTATCGAACAAAAAACAGTCGGACGCAATCCGCGTTCAACGGTCGGAACGATTACGGAGATTTACGATTTTATGCGTTTACTTTTTGCGCGTGCCGGTGAAGCGTACAGTTACGTCACCGGTTTGCCGATGGTGAAATATACGGAAGAACAAATTCGCGAAAAGATTTTTACAGATTACGCGCAACAAAAAATTATTTTATTAGCCCCGGTTGTCATCGGACGTAAAGGACATTATCGCGAATTGTTTGAAAGCACAAGTAAACAAGGTTATACAAAAATGCGCGTGGATGGTGTCGTAATGGATATTACACCTAAAATGCAACTCGACAGATTCAAAACGCATGATATTGATATTGTTGTTGATAGAGTGCAAGTAACCGATGAACGCCGCGAGCGTTTAACAAGTTCGCTTTCAACAGCAATGCGTTTGGGTAACGGCATCGTAAAAATTTTGAGAGACGGAGTTGTTAATAGCGATGAGCATTTAGCTTTGAGCGATGAGCAAGAAAATCTCGTAGCCGGATCCGATCCCGCGCAAACTTTTTCAAAATTTTTGATGGATCCGGTGAGTGGTGTGAGTTATGAAGAACCATCGCCGAATACTTTTTCTTTCAATTCGCCGAAAGGTTATTGCTTACATTGCAAAGGCTTAGGACAAGTTGCAGAAGCGGATTTAGAAAAAATAATTCCCGACGATACAAAAAATATCAACGATGCGGGAATTGTTCCGCTCGGCGAACCGCGTGAAAATTCTATTTTTCAACAATTGCGGCAGATTTCCAAAAAATATAATTTCAGTTTCACCACACCGATAAAAGATATTCCCGCCGACGCGATGCAATTGATAATGAACGGCGGCGAAAAAAAGACGATTAATTTGCCGGGAGTTGTCGCTGCTCAGGATTTATTGGTGTTCGATTTGGCGGCTACCGGTTTGCTGCCGATGTTGAAACGTTGGTATGAAGATACCGGATCGGAAAAAATTGCCAATTGGGTTGAAGATTTTATGACTGTATCTGAGTGTCCCGTGTGCAAAGGTCTGCGTTTACGCACCGAAGCACTCCATTATAAATTCAACGGGAAAAATATCGGTGAGTTGGCAACGATGGATTTGGGTGCGTTGGGAAAATGGTTTGAAACAACAACTTTAAGCCTTGAACAATTAGCTTTGAGCGGAGAACAAGAAAAGCTCAAAGCCCAAAACTCAAAGTTCATAGCTGTTGCGTCACCCGTTCTAAAAGAAATTCGCTTGCGAATTCAGTTTTTATTAAATGTCGGATTAGATTATCTCATGCTCAATCGTCCGGCAGGAACTTTATCCGGCGGCGAATCGCAACGGATTAGATTGGCGACGCAAATCAGTTCCCAACTTACAGGCATTACTTATATTCTCGATGAGCCTTCAATCGGTTTGCACCAACGCGACAATGAACGACTGATTGATGCGTTGCGAAGGTTACGCGACATCGGTAATTCTGTTATCGTCGTCGAACACGATAAAGATATTATGCTCGCATCGGATTATCTGATTGATCTTGGTCCAGGTGCAGGCAAATTAGGCGGAGAAATTGTAGGAGAAGGTACACCAAAAATTTTTCAAGGCAATAATACTTTAACAGCAGAATATCTAAATCACGTCAGAAATATAGAAATTCCGAAAGAGCGAAGAAAAGGCAACGGAAAAATTTTGTCACTCATCGGTGCTACCGGACATAATTTAAAAGATGTGCGTATTGATTTACCGCTTGGCACTTTAATTGTCGTGAGCGGTGTGAGCGGCAGCGGAAAATCCACGTTGATTAATGAAACGCTTTATCCAATATTGCGCCAACATTTTTATCGCTCGTTGAAAAAACCGATGCCTTATGAAAGTATCGAAGGCTTGGCGCATCTCGATAAAGTGATTGAAATTGATCAAAGTCCGATTGGCAGAACACCGCGTTCTAATCCGGCGACTTACACGAATGTTTTTTCCGATATTCGAACAATTTATGCCGGTTTACCGGAAGCAAAAATCAGAGGTTACAAACCGGGCAGATTTTCTTTTAATGTAAAAGGCGGACGGTGCGAAGTGTGCGAAGGCGCCGGCAAGCGCGTAATTGAAATGAATTTTTTGCCCGATGTTGAAGTAGATTGCGACGGCTGCATGGGACGCAGATACAACCGCGAAACTTTAGAAATTTTATATAAGGGCAAAAGTATCAACGACGTTTTGAATATGTCGGTGGATGAAGCCGTACCTTTTTTCGATAAAATTCCGAGCATTTACAGAAAAGTACGCACGTTGCAAGAAGTCGGTCTCGGTTACATCACGCTCGGACAACGCGCTACAACGCTTTCCGGCGGAGAAGCGCAACGCGTCAAACTCGCCGAAGAACTTTCTAAAAAAGATACCGGCAACACGATGTACATTCTCGACGAACCGACCACAGGTTTACATTTTGAAGATATTCGTCATCTGCTCCTCGTGCTGCAAAAATTAGTGGATAAAGGCAATACCGTCATCGTCATCGAACATAATTTGGATATTATAAAAGTAGCGGACTACGTTGTTGATATGGGACTCGAAGGCGGAAATCGCGGCGGAGAAGTTATTGCAGCCGGTACGCCCGAAGATATTGCGGCGAGTAAAGAAAGTCACACGGGCAAATTTTTGAGGGAAGAGTTGAAGTATAAATAAAAAAGCGACATCCGATTCGTTTGTAAATCGGGTGTCGCTTTTTTATTTATACTTTTTTAAATATGTAATGATTGAAACTTGAACTGAAGAAGATGTCAACCACCTACTTATTTAACGTGTTCAATACTTTCCAAAATAGCGAGACCATCTTTTTTAGCTTGATGGTCGCCATCTTCAAATTCAATGTAAACCCACATATTAGTGGCACTGTTTTCTTGAATAAGACCGGCTAACATAATTTGTCGCCCATCTTTATACCCTAAAACATATTTTCCCGTAAAACCATCGCGTGTTTTGAAGTCATAAGATTCATCAACTTCTTCAAACTTCAATTGTTTAGCGAGTTTTTTTGTTTCAGCTATCATGTTATCGGCAGTCACTTTGTGGTCGTCGAAAATGTACATGTAAAAATCCATGCCGATACCGGCGCAAATAAATTCGTTACTCGTGTTTTTAGTAACTTTAAAATCACTCGGCAAAGTGATACCGATTTTGTAATCGTCCCAAACAAATTCTTTTTGCGCTTGAGCGAAAAAATTTAGGCTTATAAGCAATACAACAAATAAAGCGATCCTTTTCATGGTTTTTTTATTTAGGTTTAAAAAAAAATTCTAACAAAGATAACAAGAGGTTCAATAAAAAAAAATACTTAAATACTATAATTAGGAAATAATTAACTGTTTCAATAGTACGAGGAAGGTGTATGAGAAAAAAAATCCTAAATCGTAAATCGTAAATTTCAATTTTAATTTCAAAATAATTTTGTTTTATGGTGACGTTTTAACAGTTTTACACTGCAAAAAATTCATAACAATTCTGAATATCGAATCAACTAATTATGCAAATTTTACACGTCAGCGCAGAATGTTATCCGGCAGCAAAAAGCGGCGGATTAGGCGATGTAGCCGGTGCATTACCAAAATATTTGAATCAAGCAGGCGTTGACACAGCTGTCATTTTGCCGCGTTACAATTTGAAATGGTTGAATACACGAGAATA
>JAYTIA010000016.1:0-6881 GCA_043732145.1 Saprospiraceae bacterium | reverse complement strand
TGTTCGGTTAAAAATTCGACAACAAAATCGGGTACAGCTTCTATAAAATTTTCAATCGTATTTTCTTTTTTATAAGTACGCAACCATGCAATGGCCGGCTCTCGCACCGCACCTGTTTTAAATACGAAACAAGTATTTTTATCTGCCACAAAGCCTGTCTCGTTTTCTTTACTCCAAAGGAACACTGCATGGTGTAATTGTAAACGCATTTTTTTTATCGCCGGTTTATAATCATCACGTTTCAACGTGATACTGCCGTTCGGATTTAATTCGCAAATTAAATCCGGATTCAGTTGTGTGAAACTTAAAAAATCCGGCGGTGTCAAGCGGGTGATGGTATTAAATGTTATCATTTTTTTAACGGTTGTTTAGGCACGTTTGCGACGCATAATCATTAATTTTCAAAGAATTAACAGCTTCAATTGATGCTCTAAATCATAATTTTTAAGAAATTTAATTTTTTTTATGAAAAATTAAATTTCTTAAAAAGAAGAAAAAGTTTATAAAAATTCATCTTCTGAACAGATATAATTTATAATACGTCATTCATCAGCATAGCGAAAAATAAATTCACGCAAAGACGCAAAGATGCAAAGTTATCTTTGTCAATCTCGACGTTTCAACACACCGCATAGAGTGTAGAGAAAAGCAAAAGAATGACCCAAACACAAATTTACTGTCTCTCTTTTATTCGACAAAATATTAACGGAAACACTAACAATTTTATCTCAACTTACGCTTCCAATTTATCTATGATCACTACCATTAAATTTTCGCCGTATGAATTGAAATTGCGTCATCCTTTTAAAATTGCAACTTATACGCGCACTTTCACGCCGATTATGTTGGTCACTGTTAACCATAACGGTTTTATAGGTTACGGAGAAGCCTCCATGCCACAATATTTAGGCGAAACAACCGAAACTTCCGCCGCATTTTTAAAAAAAGTATTTGAAAGCGGTATTTTAAATCGTTTACAAATAACAGCCGAAACAAATAATATTGATAGTATTTTACAAGAAACAGATCATTTAGAATCAAAACATACGCCGGCAAAAGCGGCATTAGATATTGCACTACACGATTTAGTCGGAAAAATTCAACAAAAACCGGTTTGGAAAATTGTCGGTTCACAACCCGATAAAATGCCGTTGACTTCTTTTACCATCGGTATTGATACACCTGAGGTTATAAGAAAAAAAGTATTGGAAGCCGAAAAATTTGCACTGTTGAAAATAAAATTAGGTTCCGATAACGATAAAGAAATCATCAACACCATTCGCAGCGTCACCGACAAACCTTTATACATTGATGCCAATCAAGGTTGGAAAGATAAATTTTATGCTGCCGATATGGTCGAGTGGCTGCACGAACGCGGTGCCGTTATGATTGAACAACCGTTGCCGAAAAAAGATTTAGACGGCAATGCTTATGTCACACAACATACAACTTTACCGATTATTGCCGACGAATCGTGTCAACGTTTGACAGATGAACGCCAAATAGCAGGTGCTTTTGATGGTATTAACATTAAATTGATGAAATGCACGGGCTTGCGCGAAGCACAAAAAATGTTGAAATTAGCGCGAAAAAATAATTTAAAAGTGATGATTGGTTGTATGTCTGAAACTTCGTGCGGTATCTTAGCCGCAGCAAGTCTCGCACCGCAATGCGACTTTGTTGATTTGGATAGTACTTTTATGATCACGAATAATCCGTTTAAAGATCCGATTTTAGAAAATGGTAGGATTGTTTTGAGCAACGATTTTGGATTGGGTTTGCAATTAAGATGATTGTTGAAAAATAAATCAAAGTATAGTGTAATCCATGAACATAGATTATCAAAAATTTTCGGAAGCAGACCTGAATAAATTGCAACAAGCACTTGAAAAACTTAAACGTGATCAAAAGCGATCGATTTTTTTCTTTGCTTTTTTCATTTTGATTGCCTTATTTTATATCTATTCACAACCGCAAAAAATTATACGTAATGAATTAATTATTTTATTCTTAGTTGTGTTTATTGCCTGTTACCTGTTCGTAGCGTTTAAAATGGATATTGATAAAAAAAGAGAATTTATTGAGAAAGATTTAGCAGAAAAAAACAAAGTACATTTTAAATTAAAAATCAGAAATAAATCAATTTTTTCAGACAAAGTATATTTTGAAAAAGTAGATGTAGTTTCAAAGTTTTTTGCTTACGAATATGTCGGAGGTTTGAGTGTAGATAGAATTAACGCCATAAAAATTGGTAACTTGTTTGATGTTGAAGTAGCGCGTCATTCTAAAATAATTTTAAGCCAACCTTTTGGAAAATTTGCTCATTTTTCTAATGACACTGTTGATTAATTCTTCAAACCTTAATTAATTTTCCGAAACAATTCTCACATCGTATCTTTGCGTTTATAAATCGTTGTAAAGACTCAAAGTCTATATAAAATTATGAAACGCATCGAACACATCGGTATCGCCGTAAAAAATTTGGAAACCGGTAATTTAATTTACGAAAAACTTTTACGCAAAAAACATTATAAAACGGAAGAAGTCTCATCGGAAGGTGTAATGACTTCTTTTTTTAAAGTGGGTGATTCAAAAATAGAATTACTGGAAGCAACGCGCGATGACTGTGCAATTGCTAAATTTATTGAAAAACGCGGTGAAGGTTTGCATCATATCGCATTTGAAGTCGCCGACATTAAAGCAGAAATGCATAGACTTGAAAAAGAAGGCTTTATTTTGCTCAATTCGGAACCGAAACTCGGTGCTGATAATAAATTAGTATGCTTTTTGCATCCTAAAAGCGCGAACGGTGTTCTTATCGAACTTTGTCAATCTATTTAAGTTAGTCGGTTAGTCGGTTAGTCAGTTGGTCAAAACAAAAAACTAACCGACTAACCGACTAACCGACTAACCGACTAACCGACTAACCGACTAACCGACTAACCGACTAACCGACTAACCGACTAACCGACTAAAAAACATGAAACCAGCAATACTCATAACCGGTGCTTACGGACAATTAGGCAATGAATTTAGATTTTTATCTTTTACGAACGCGCAATTTCAATTTATTTTTTCCGATGTAGACACTTTGGATATTACGAAATTGAACACTGTCAGAAATTTTTTCGTTAAAAATTCGATTAATTATGTCGTGAATTGCGCCGCTTATACTGCCGTTGATAAAGCCGAAACGGAAATAAAATTAGCAACGCGCATCAACGTAGCCGGTGCGCGGAATTTGGCGAAAGTGTGTAATGAAATAAAGGCAGTGCTGATTCAAATTTCTACGGATTATGTGTATCACAACCGACAAAATACGCCGTTTGTTGAAACAGATGTCGTAAGTCCGAAAAGTATTTACGCTAAAACAAAACTTGCCGGCGATAAAGCGGTTTTAAAATATAATAATGCTTCGATGGTTTTGCGCACTTCTTGGTTGTACGGTACATTCGGTCATAATTTCGCAAAAACAATGCTGCGTCTCGGCAAAGAAAAAACGGATTTGAATGTCGTGTTCGATCAAATTGGTACGCCGACTTATGCACGGGATTTAGCCAAAGCGATTTTGCAAATCATTCATAAAATAGAAAGCAACGAAGTTTCACGCGCCGATGCACATGGTATTTGGCATTACTCGAATGAAGGCGTAACAAGTTGGTTCGATTTCGCGCAAGCTATTTTTGATGTTTCCGAATTACCTTGTCTTGTTCACCCGATTGTTTCGGCGCAATATCCGACACCTGCAGCACGTCCGCCGTTTAGTGTTTTGAATAAAGATAAAATTAAAAAAGTCTTCGGTATCCATATCCCGCATTGGCAAAAGAGTTTGAGAGAATGCCTTCAAGAATTAAGAATTAAGAATTAAATTTCTAACAATTTTAATTAACCATTAACCATTAACCATTAACCATTAATCTTGTCATTGCTTTGTAATTTAGAGTTAAGAAAAAAGATCTGTATTTAATTGAAGTACTACATTTGTATTGCCAAACGTTTTACTTTTTATTAATTCACTTTTTCGAAACTTTAACATGAAAAAAATTATTTTTGTTATTCTTTTGGCTTTCACAAGCACAAGCGTTTCTACGCTACAATCATGTTCCCCAGGCTCTACTTTAACAAGCGGTAACGTTCGTACAATCGGATCTTCTTTATTGGGTGTACTTACTTCTAAATTAGGTTTGAGTTCAACGCAATCACCGGTGGTATCACGCTTATTAAAAACTTTTTTGAATAATAAAGTAAACATTTTAGGTTTGGCAAAATCAAATCCGAGTGCTTATACAACTCAGTTAAGTGGTTTAACAGCTTCTTTAATGAGCGGCTTGCGTGGCGTTTTAAATAGTAATCAAATAACTGCATTACTGACTTTGAAACCGGCGAAGAATGATCCGACAAATGTTTTGTCTAATTTGTTTTTCTAATTCAAACACTGATTCATCAAATACTTTCCATTCTTTTCACTTTTACCGGCAAAATAATTATTAAACCGATAATGAAAAATATACCCAGTGCTAAAACGGAATAACGCAAATTGCCCGTCATTTGATTTACGAAACCAAATGCAAACGTACCGGCAACAACAGCAATTTTATCCATCACATCCATAAAACTGAAAAAAGAAGCCGTATCTTTTGTATTTAAAGGTAAAAGTTTGGCGTAAGTAGAGCGACTCATGCTTTGAATACCACCCATAGTTAAGCCGACTAAACCGCCCAATAAATAAAATTGCATTTTTGAAGTAACGATATAAGCGAGCATACAAATCGCAATCCACGTTACTAATAACACGAGTAATGCCGCTTTATTGCCAAATTTTTCGGACAAACGTGAGAATGCCCATGCACCGACAGCAGCTACTAATTGTAAAATAAGAATCAAAATAATAAGTTCAGAAGTTTCAAATTTCAATTCTGCACTCGCAAAAATGGAAGCCATGTATATAACCGTTTGTACACCGGCATCATAAAATAAAAAAGCTATCAGAAACCGCAAGATATTCTTATCCGATTTCACCAAAGACCAAACGTTTTTAAGTTCAGTCCAACCACGTTGTACAACACCGGCGGGCATTTTCTCTTTTGAATCTTTCGGTAAACGACGAAAAGGAATTTGCGCAAAACCCATCCACCATAAACCGACCATTACGAATGATAATTGCGCACCTAATTTTGCGCCCGGATCTCCGGCGGGTAAACCCACTTTTGTCGGATTAAGAATGATAAATAAGTTAACAATCAATAAAATAACGCTCCCTACATAACCAAAAATAAAACCTTTTGCCGATACGCGGTCATATTGATCTTCAGTAGCAATGTCCGGCAAATAAGAATTATAAAAAACTAATCCGCCCGCAAAACCCGCCATGGAAAGAATAAAAGCAGTGAGACCTATATAAATCGTACTCATGCCTGTAAAGAAAAATAGTGCAATGCACGACAAGCCACCGACTGTTGTAAAAATTTTGAGGAATAACATTTTTCGATTACTGAAATCGGCGATGCCTGAAAGTGTAGGCGACAACAAAGCAATAATTAAATATGCTACCGACACAGCATAACTATACAAAGCTGAACTTGGCACTTGCCAGCCGGCGATATTTATAGTTTCGTCGGTATTAGCCGTATAATATCCTGGAAAAATGGCGGCAGAAATGACTAAGGCGTAAGCAGAATTTGCCCAATCGAAAAAAGCCCAACCGGTTGTTGTGCGTTTATTATTGGGTTCGAGTAGTGGTTGAATTTGTGTATCTAACGTTTTTCCGGTTGACATTTATTTTCGTTTTATTTAATGCACGAAACTACGCAAAATAATTGTCAATCATTCTTTCCAATCTTTTAATAAATCAATGGCTTGTTGCGAAAAAGCAGTTTTTTCTTTTACAATACGCTGCAAAAGCAATTTAGCCTCCGGTTTTTTATTAGATTTCAAATAACTGTCCGCTAAATACCAAAGAGTGTTTTCATAAACTGTACTTGAAGCATTTTTTTTCAGAACGATGTTGAGTTCCGAAATAGCATTAACATAATCTTGTTTTTTATGATAAGCCATACCAAGTTGATAATTCGTCAAACCGTTATCCGGATTTTTATTTTTTGAAAATTCACTTTGCTTACCGACTACGCGCACTTCCTCTAATACTTTTCCATCCGCAGGACGCGGTACAGAATTTTGCATCGCAGCTCCGGGATAATTTGAAGTGATATCCGATTTTTGATTTTTCTTTTTTTTTGATTGCGCGCCCGTTAATGTCGGTGCGACTTCACCGGTTTGCGCGTCGGTTATAACGACACGAGCATTATTTACTTCCGGTTGCGTACCGGCAATTTTATCCGAATCGGATTTATTGGTGCTTATTTTTTCCGCACCGACAGTGATATTTGTTTCCGCACCGGAGCCGGTATTATTCATTGCAGCTTGAGTAGTATGATCTTGAGTAGAATTGATATCTATTGTACCGGTGTTTGTTGTATTTTTTGGTGTTTCACCCACTACTGCAACATCAGCTTCTTGTTTTATTTTTGTTTCTTTAATAGATTTTAGATTGGAGTTATTATCATTCGGTTTCAAAACAACAGGCGTTTCTGCAGCAACTTTTGCAGATTCTGTCTGCATCGTTGGTTGTGGTATTCCAACTGTGGAAGTTTGAGGTAGTACAATGTTTGTATTTCTAAAAAAAATAATTGAGCCGACAACGAGCGTTGCAACACTCGCTGCCGCTGCCCATAAATAATATTTTTTACCAAATTTCGGCGTAAGTGCCGATTTTTTTGTTTTTTGTTTTTTTAAAGCCACATCAATTTTTGCATCCAAAAGATTCAAACGCGCTTCTGTACTCGGAACATTTTGCAACATCAATGCACCCTCTAACGCCTCAC
>JAYTIA010000015.1:0-6883 GCA_043732145.1 Saprospiraceae bacterium | reverse complement strand
AATTTCATAGGACGGTGCGCTGCACCTTGAAAACTAAAAACTGCATTTTTTCTACCAAGAGAACGGTGCGCTGCACCTTTTCTAATTTAGGAATAAAATTTTTTGACGAAAACTATTGTATCAACGAATTAACGAATCAACGAATCAACAAACCAAATTTATTTAATTTTTTAAACAAACAAACAATGATTACAAAAATTGCAAACCAAATCAGCATAATCGCTATTATGCTTTTAGTATTCGCCGGCTGTCAAAAAGATTTGACGGTGTCGGAAACAACAAGTCCGTCCCAAAAAATTGAAACAGGACAATACTACACACCGTCGAAAGAATTTTTGGCGAGCCTCGATGCACTATCGCAACGGGGAAAATTACAAACACGCACCACATCGGATTGTAATTGGATTGACATTCCCGCCGGCTCAACCGATGTGTTGGCTAAAGCGGTTAATGATGTCTGCGCCGGTGGTGTCATTTATTTCAAATCCGGAACGCACACCGAAAACAATCCGATAACGATTACAAAATCCGTGAAAATTATCGGTGAAGCGGGTGCGATTTTAAAAGTAAAATCAAAAATATCGCCGACAGATACAATAACAGGCGCGTGGACAATAAATCCTTTTTTTCATTTTCTGAACGCGCCGAAATCGTTGGTGCAAGATTTAGACATTCAATCATTTCCTGCTGATGGTTCAACCGCGATACTCATGGAAAACTCAAATGAGTCGGCTGTTATGCGCTCCAAATTTTCAAAATTCCAATCGGCAGTGTTGGTCGAAAAATCAGATGCGGTTGCCATCATGAGAAACACTATTGTTTCCACTACATATTGGAAAACGGGAGAAGTTGCAGATGCTGAAAGTATAGTGATTGTAAACGGTAAAAGTGCTTACATCAGCGACAACGATGTGACTGGTGCTATATTCGGCATCTGGCCCTGCGATAAATGGGGAACGGTTGAAAGAAATTATACGCACAACGGTAACTATTTGGGTATTATTTTGTGCAAAGTACCTGCCGGCAGCTATATTCTACCGGACAATCGCATCATCGGTGCTGCTTTCTCATCAACAGGAACTAAAGTGTTAAATAATAAATCAACGGACAACGATTGGGGTATTCTTGTGATTGACGGTTCCAACAATGCGTTAATTGTCAACAACGAATTGGCTCGCAACAATTCTTACGATTTAGAACTCGCCGGTGACTCCTATCGTTTCGGTTTCTTAACGCCGTCCGTATCTAATATTGTCGTCAACGCCGGTGCGTTTCAGAATATCAAAATAAAAGATTGCGGCAGGAATGATCAAGTTACGGGCGGTGTGAAAGTTAATACGGCGGTGGATGTGTGTAATTAATTGTCCGAACTATGATTTTTTTGATTTTTTTGATTTTTATGGAAATAATATCGGGCATCATAAAAATCAAAAAAATCATAGTTCAGACAATGAAAACGTAGAGAAGCAATGCTTGCGTCTCGTGGACGAACGGTAGAAATAATTTACCAAATAAATGGGGAGACGCATTCAATTCGTCTCTACAAAAATTTTTTAATCAAACTTTATTTTTTAATTCTTTAACAACAAACAACAATGACAAGTAAACAGTTTTTTACAATTTTTTCTTTTTTGTGCTGCACTTTCTGTGCATTGGCGCAATCGCCGCAAGCATTTAATTATCAAGCTGTCGTGCGCGATGCACAAGGTAATCCGCTTGGAAATCAAACGATGAATTTTGAAATTAGTATTGCTCAAAACAATACTGTCGTGTATGGCGAAACACAAACCAAAACCACAAACCAATTTGGTCTTGTTGACATTAAAGTCGGACAAGGCGCGGCGTTTCAAAATACTTTCGATGCAATTAATTGGGGCAGTGGCGCGGCAGTTATTCGCGTCAAAGTCAATGGCGTAGCTTTGCCGGAAAGTCCGATACTTTCCGTGCCTTATGCTTTGTACGCGCTGAAAAGCGGTGGCAGTGCCGGCGATTCTTGGACGGCTTCCGGAAATAATATTTATCGAGCGAATGGGAATGTGGGGATTGGAACAAACAATCCTCAGACTGCCCTTGTTGTAGCGAGTGACTTGAGTGCCACAAATGTAGCAAAACAATTAAGTATTCAACTAAAATCAAATGATAAAAGCAGATTGTATTTAGGTTATAATCCTACAAAAAACTTTGGTTCTATACAAGCTCTAACAGAAGGCGTTTCATACCGTGCTCTAATTTTAAATCCTGATGGTGGAGATGTGGGAATTGGAATTCAAGAGCCTCAAGCTAAACTTCATGTAAATGGTGGCGATTTTAAAATTACAAACAATGGCATTACTACTTCAATTGCAGTCTCTAAAGATTTTCCAACTTTAGGTCGAAGCAATCCCGCAGGTATTGTTTATTATGAAGTTGTTGGAGAAGAATACCATATGTTTGGAGGTGATATTATCGGGGATAATATCAGTCGAAATGTAGGTACAGCAGCTTATCCTTGGAATAATATCTATGCTAGAGGGACAACAAGAACAGGTACCCTTGAAGCAGGGCAAGGAAGTTTCAGTGTTGTGGAAGTTCGCGGAGCCGACATCGTAGAAAAATTCAAATCCAAAGAAACAATTGAAGCGGGCGTATTAGTAACGATAGATGAAAACGATATACGCAATTACAAAACGACGGACAAAGCTTATCAAAAAGGCATCGTCGGTATTGTCAGTGGCGCCAATGGTGTGAAACACGGTATGTTACTCGAACAAGAAGATGCTTTAGCCGGTAATACAAAAGTGGCAATCGCCGGTCGTGTATATGTAAAAGCGACTGCACAAAACGGCTCCATCAAAGCCGGAGATTTACTTACAAGTTCCGATAAATCCGGATACGCCATGAAATCAACGAACCGCAGAAAAGAACGCGGTGCCATTGTCGGCAAAGCATTAACTTCACTCGATAAAGGCGAAGGTTTTGTTTTGGTTTTGGTGGGTTTGCAGTGAGGGTATTTCGTTTTTAAACAATTATTTTTTCAATTTTAAAAAATTTAAAGATATGAAGAAGATGCTTTTTTTTATTTTGACGATAAGCATTTTAAATTATAATGCTTTGGGAGCAGTGTTTAGCAAATCACTTTTTGAAGATAAAAAAAATCCAAATATAATCGAAGGTCACTTGACAATGAAGCGAGATTTCTACGATGCTTTGAGTGCCTTGTATGCAAACAATACAGTTCTTGATCAAGGTATTGTCGTTGAATTATGGAGTGTAGTATATCGCGACCAACCTATTCAAGCCGGAGTTAAGCAGTCAGTAGGTATATTCCTCGCTGAAAAACAAACAAGTATTGTGGTCAACAAATCTGTTCAACTTTCGGCAAATAATAGTGTAGTGAGCTATAATATTTCCAACATACCTGAACAAGGCAATTATGTTATTTTGGTATATTTTGATAAAATCCCTACTGCTTTTGCATCTATAAATATTAATGGTCATGGCGATGACGGTTCGGGACGGCATGATTTGATTTACAAAAGTGATGCAAAAATTTATATCGGTAAAGAAAAAGCTTGGGGTATGTATTCTGTCCCACAATTTAGTACTCGGCTTCCGGCAGTGACAGGTTTAGATTTTGATACACTTAGTTCTAATGGTGTATCAATCAATGGTTTCTTTGGATTTCTTGATGATATTTATGATTTTTTTGCGGATCTATTTGAAGTTGTTTTTTGTGGTATTAAGATATTATCAGGAATATTTTTTGGAACAAACGGAACAGGAGATATAGTTCAAAATGTTTTAGGGTCTGCAATAACTTTAATTGCAGATCGTAGAGTACCATGCTCGAGATTTATTACAGAGGATGAGTACAATTGGGCTAATAAAGTTGTATTTAATGGAACTTTGCCGTTAAGAGAAAGAATCATTATTACCAACTTACGTTTTTTTAAAGCAAATACTGCCGTTACATTGCCCGGAACTACAGGTTTAATTTATATGCATTTTGGTGAAGACTATGATAATCCTCGTAAAGATGCTTATACCGAAGCTCTTTTTATTCATGAATTAACCCATGTTTGGCAGTATTCTCACTATGGTTTAGTCAAATATGTGGAAGAAGGGTTGAGTAATCAGACTGGTGCAAATTTGGATGAAATAAAAATAAACGGATGTCCTCAACCTCGAGCTTATTACTATCAATGCGGAAAACAATGGAGTGAATATAATTTTGAGCAGCAAGCCTGCATCGTTCAAGATTTTTTTTGGTGGAAAGAACATGGTAATTATCAAAGTTTTATAACTTGTTCAAAGTACTATAGCGAAAATTTCATAAATAATAACTGTACACCTTGTCAACAGAAATTTGTCATTGAAACTATTCGGTCGGGTTCAAGATATAATTTGACTGGACAAATTAATGATGTAACAAGTGGAAATAGAATTCAACTGTATCAAGGTAAGTATTCAATATCGCCAAATTTAAGAATTAGTAAGCCTATGACAATAGGGGCTTGCGGTGGTACTGCTATTATAGGAAAGAATTAATTTCTATCAAATCAAATTTTTAAATTCAATGAAAAAAATATTATTTCTCATACTCATCCTCGCTCAAATACAAGCGCGAGGACAAACAAATATCGAACGCCACAGCATCAATGCACAAAGCGGTACATCGCCGGTGTTTAATTTCTACGTCAGTTGGTCAATCGGTGAACCGATTGTCGGCACTGTTCAAGCAGGAAATTTTATATTGACACAAGGTTTTCAACAACCGGACAAAGGAAGTCCGCTATCGCAGACAAATATTTGCGTTAGTTACAACGCGGATAATACAAATCAACGTTGCAATCCGCAAACTTGGCAGCCTTTCGCATTGCAACTTGGTTCCGAATTATTAAAAGCCGAAAACGTTACTTTTCAAAAAAAAACAGATGGGTCGGCAATCATAAAAGGTAATTTCAGAGATGTTTCTTGGAAAGTTGTGTCAGTAAATCTTAATCTGTCAGGTTATACAACAACCGGAACAGCGACGCGAGTAGGATGTCTTACAGCAAATTCATCAACGACGGGGTGGTATTATTATTCGCAATGGTCCGGTACAATTCAAAAAGTGAATCAACCGATTTTAAATATCACCGGCGCAAGCGCGATGCAAATTGGAACGGGTGCGAATACCGAAGATATTTCGGAGTTAGGAGCTTTCGGAAAATTTTCAACGAACACAGGACAAGTCGGACAAATTGCGGTAAAATTAATTAATCCGGTACCGTGTACGAATGCTATTCAAACTGCCGAATCTTTTATCCCGAAAGGTGTTGCGGAATTAAATCGTATTCAATTGTCGTGGACAGAAAATTTAGCACAAGCCGGTGAATATTTTATCGTAGAGAAGCAACATAACGGCAACTTTGAAAAATTGGAAGCGGTTAAATTATTAAATCAAACCGGAACGCGGTATTATGTTACTTATGATAACCTACCCGATGAAGGTGATAATATTTATCGCATTGTGTTGATGCAAAACGATGGCAGTCGCAGAGAGAGTGAACTTATTTTAGTGCCGTTTTCAAAAACTGTAAATGCTGTTGTTTTTCCGAATCCGTCAGATTCTTATTTTGATGTATTGATGAATGAAGCAAGAAACCAAGAAACCAAATTAACATTAGTGAATATTTTCGGACAAATTATGCAGGAAGAAAAATCGCAAAACCTTCAAAAGTTTCATTTGGATGTGAGTAATTTGCCGTCAGGAATGTATTTAATTCGCATTTCGCAAACCGGAAAACGAGATTTTACGAAAGAAGTGGTGAAAAATTAGTTTTAGGTATCAGCTATCAGCATGTAGCAGTCAATTAACTTCATTTGATAAACCGATAGCTGACTGCTGATCGCTAAAAGCATAAGTTCGAATTTTTTTTTCCGAAAATCAAAATATTGATTTTCGGAATTTTTTCTTTATTGGCTTTTTCTTACTCATTCATAATTATTTATTCATTAATTATCAACACTTTTTATGGTATTTTTCGTATTTTTTATTATTCTTTGATAGAAACAATTTTGAATAATTAGGAATAGCAATTAATTTTTTATAATTTTGATACTTTGGACGAATTTTACTGAACAAACCTTACATTTTAGTCAAACACTATTCTCCCAATCTTTAATCATTAGTTGTGCTTTAATCCATGCGAACAAACACTTTATACATTTTCACGTTCATTGTACATCTGTTAATCACCTCAAACTTAAATGCTCAAACACTCGTTCCTAAAAACCAAAAACTTTTTGGCGGCAGTGGAGGTGAGCGTATTTATGCCATAAAATCCACAGCCGATAATGGTCTAATATTTACGGGCGTTGTCAATTCTTGGTTAGGCGACGGCGACGTGGACGATCTCTTTCGCCGCGCAAACGGACGTTTCCCGATGGTGGATGGTAACAACGATATTTGGGTCGTCAAATTAAAACCGGACTACAAAACCATTGAATGGCAGCGCGTTATCGGCGGCAGCCAGTATGATAATGCTCAAAGTATTTTACAAACACCCGATGGTAATTATATGATTGCCGGTTATTCTTATTCACCGGATTTAGATGTAAACGGTCATCACGCTTGCGATGCCGTTTCTCCGACTTGTCGCGATGGTTGGGTTTTGAAATTGCGCGGTACGGACGGTGCTATTATGTGGTCGAAATGTTACGGCGGCAGCGGCGATGAAAATTTTTACGGTATTGAGCCCATGAACGACGGCGGTTATTTATTAGCGGGTTACACAGCTTCTAATGACGGCGATGTGACCGGTTTTCACGACGGCACAAACAATAATAACGACGGCTTCGGCGATGGTTGGCTCGTAAAAATTGATTCGAGCGGCAAACTTTTATGGCAAAAAACAGTGGG
>JAYTIA010000014.1:0-2596 GCA_043732145.1 Saprospiraceae bacterium | reverse complement strand
ATATCCGCTAGTGCCGGTACGTGACCTTGAACACCGATACCCATACCCGGATTTGTGCCATAAGTAATCATCGGTTGAATATCTTCTGCTTTTATGTTAAGTTCTAAATCAAATTTTGCATCTGCATCAGTATATAATTCTTTCCACTCAGCCATTTTTTTTGTCCACTTCGTGCCTGTCGGTGCAAATTTTCTGTCTTTCATATAAGTAAATGTAGTTTCGTCGGGCGCGATAAATCCGCCACGTGCGCCCATTTCTATACTCATATTGCAAATCGTCATACGCGCTTCCATTGACAGTGCACGAATAGCTGAACCGGCATACTCTACAAAATAACCCGTCGCACCGCTCGCCGAAATTTGAGCAATGATGTGCAAAATAATATCTTTTGACAACACGCCTTTCGATAGTTCGCCCTCCACATTGATGCGCATTTGTTTAGGTTTTGTTTGCAAAACGCATTGCGTTGCCAAAACCATTTCAACTTCCGATGTACCGATACCGAAGGCAATTGCACCAAACGCGCCATGTGTTGATGTGTGCGAATCGCCGCAAACAATTGTCATGCCTGGTTGCGTTACGCCAAGTTCCGGTCCAATAACGTGAACTATACCTTGAAACGGATGACCTAAACCGTAAAGTTCGATTTCATTTTCTGCACAATTTTCAATCAATTTTTCCACTTGAAAACGCGACAACATATCTTTTATCGGTAAATGTTGATTGATTGTCGGCACATTGTGGTCGGCAGTAGCGACAATGCGATCTTTTCTGAAAACTTTTATACCCCGCTTTTTCAAGCCGTCAAATGCTTGCGGCGAAGTGACTTCATGAATAAAATGTTTATCAATAAATAATACACTTGGTCCGTCCGGAATTGTTTTGACGACATGTTTATCCCAGATTTTATCAAAAAGAGTCATAATAATTATTAGTTGTTAAATGTTAATGACAATGGTTAGTTGTTACCGATTAATCGTAAAAGATTGTTTGAATATTCAATTCGTTTATGTAAGTTGATAACGAAAATTAATTATTAACCGATAACAACTAACCATTAACGATTAACAATTGAGTTTGCATCATTTCTTTCAAATGCCCTTCTTTTACTTCTTTTTCGCGGTCGGCAATAGAAATAAACGCGTCGTATATAATATTCAAATCAAAACCGGTCATTTTGTAGCCTAACTTTTCTAAACGATAACGCAACGCTGCACGACCACTCCGTGCCGTTAAAACGATACTCGATTGTGCTACGCCTACATCGGCAGGATCAATAATTTCGTAGTTCGCGCGGTTTTTTATCACGCCGTCTTGATGAATACCCGATGAATGTGCAAACGCATTTGCTCCCACAATCGCTTTATTCGGTTGTACATCCATGTGCATTTTTTCGGACACCAACCTGCTGATGGGATACAGTTGTTGCGAATTAATACCGGTGTAGGCGCGTAGTCGCGCGTGTTGTTTTATTACCATCACGACCTCTTCTAACGAAGTATTTCCCGCGCGTTCACCGATACCGTTCACTGTACATTCAATTTGTCCGGCACCGTTTCTGATCGCGGCAATTGAATTGGCAGTAGCTAAACCCAAATCGTTATGGCAGTGCGCCGAAATAATCGCGCGGTCAATATTGGAAACATGATTAACTAAATGTTTTATCAAACGACCGTATTGATCCGGCAAACAATAGCCCGTCGTGTCAGGAATGTTTACCACAGTCGCGCCGGCTGTAATTACGGCTTCCACTACTTGTGCTAAAAATTTGGCATCGCTGCGTCCGGCATCTTCGCAAAAAAATTCTACATCTTCCACATATTTTTTGGCATATTTCGTCGCGGCAATCGCGCGTTCAAGAATTTTTTCGCGCGTGGAGTTGAATTTATGTTTAATGTGAAAATCACTCGTGCCGATACCGGTATGAATCCTTGGACGTTTGGCATACTTCAATGCACCCGCAGCGGCATCAATATCTTTTTCTACGGAGCGACTCAAAGCGCAAATCGTAGCATTTTTTATGAGTTTTGAAATTGCCGTCACTGATTCAAAATCGCCCGGACTGCTGATAGGAAAACCGGCTTCGATAATATCTACGCCCAACTCTTCGAGTGCTTTAGCGATTTCTAATTTTTCGGGTAAATTAAGTTTGCAACCCGGCACTTGTTCGCCGTCGCGTAATGTCGTATCGAAAATATGAATTTTGTGCTTCATCATTTATTTTTTCTGTTGTGTGTTTATAATGGACTTACTAACTTACTGACGATAGACTTACTGATGCCAAACTTACTTTTCCGTTGTCAGTAAGTCTATCGTGAGTAAGTCCGAATCAATAAACAAATTTAGAAGTATAAAAATACACAGACTGTTAAGTCCAAGTAGATAAATTTTGAATTTGCTTTACAATGTGTAAGAGATAATTTTTAGTATCTAAGAAATTGATTTTGTGTTAATTATAAAAATTTTAATTACGGTGGCTGAAATAATTTTTTAATATTATTTTACTAAGTACCAAAACCTAATTGATATTGCTATTGTTCTGATGCAATTGATAGTATTTGCTTCTAATTATTCCTTTGCTATGTGTTTGAAAATG
>JAYTIA010000013.1:0-2598 GCA_043732145.1 Saprospiraceae bacterium | reverse complement strand
TCGGCGTGCGCCGAAATTTGCGCATCTATTTTTTCGATGCGCGTATTGTGTATCAGTACATCGCGTGTAGAAATAACGCCGCGATTAACAACATGAGCATTTTTAATTAAGACGATGGACATAGAATAATGTATAATGAACAATGAATAATGAACAAAGATAAATCAACAACAAATAATGAACAACGAATAATATTATTTCTATTGTTCATTATGAATTGTTCATTTTTTACTGCTCACTCAGCGCTAGTTGTCCTGAATATAACTTCACTTTTTTATCCCGAATCCACCAACGCAAGAGTATCGGATTGATAAATAAATCGCTCATCAAAGCTGTAACGAGGGTAACAGCAATAATTTTTCCGATAGTAACAGATGGCGGATGAATGGAAAAAATCATTACTAAAAACCCGAAAAATAAAATAATGGTAGTAATACACACAGGTTTACCGGTTTCAACGAGTGTCGAATGCAGCGCTTCATCAACAGTTTCTCCTTTACCGCGATTGATATTGAAAGTGCTTAAAAAATGTATCGTATCGTCAATAGCAATGCCGAACACGACGGTGAAAATCATCGAGATACCCGCATCGAGCGGCACGCCCATATAACCAACCAATGCACCCGCAAAAATCAAAGGAAATAAATTCGGAATCAAGAAAATAAAAATCATGCGCACATTGCGCAGCATGAATGCCATCAAAAGCGCAATCAAACCTACTTCCCAAAAAATACCTTCTACTAAATCGGCACGCACATACATTGCATTTTTATCAATGATATAACCGGTACCTGTGCGCCGAAAAGTTGCCAAATTTTTATCAGTGTTCGCCGCAATCCATCTATCCATATTTTCACCCACAGCCATCACCGAATCGGCTCCCAAATCTAAAATTCGCGTGGCGATGCGTGCTTTCGTACCGTCTTTCGATTGTAAAATATTAGCGGTTGCTTTAGGCAATTGAGTCGCCATGCGTTTAAAGTCAGCGAATTGCAACGAATCATCCGGTAGTTTATAGGCTTCGGAGCGATTGCCGTTGTTCATTTGATTCAAGCTTTTATATATAATTGTCGGTGAGGTGACGGAACGAATAGCCGGTTGTTGCGCCAGTTTATTTTCTACTTTTTCAATTTGTTTCAATACATCCAAATCATCTATACGCCGACCATTTTCGGCAAATACGGCATACTCTAAGGGGCGAAAACCGGAAAAAACTTTTTCAAAAAAACTAAAATCTTCGGTTACTTTTTGTCCGCGCGGCATATTACCCATAATGTTGTAGTTCGTCGTGATGAGCGATGTGCCGTAAATACAAATGCCTAAAATTGCTACCGCAACCACCGCAATTGTTCGCGCACGCATTTTTGTAAAACGATATACCCATTCCATAAAACGCTCAATATATGCTGCACCGCTCGATGCTTGTTGTAATTGTTCTGCAGAAAAATACGGCAATACTGCTGTTGTAAACAATAAAACCGTCACATAAGCCACCATTACGCCGACAGCTGCATTAATGCCAAAATCTTGTATAGGACCAACGCGACTAGTGACTAAAGTGGCAAATCCGACGGCAGTTGTTACAGCGGTCATTAAAGTTGCCAAACCGATTTCTTTAACAGTAAGTCGCATTGCTTCGTCTTTTGAATGTCCGAAACGCAATTCGTCAATATATTTTGAGAGCATATGAATAAAATCGGACGTGCCGATAATCACCATCAACACCGGATAAAGTGCTGCCATCGCACTTAATTCGCGTCCCCAAATGCCGAGAATACCGAAAAAAAACAGCATCGAAAAACCAATCGAAAGCAATGCCAATACCATTGTGCGCCATCGCCGAAATAAAATGATAATAATAATTGCTACTAAAATAGCAGCAACAAACGTTGAAACAGCGACTTCGCGTTTTTCCATCCACACCAATTCTTTTTGAAAATTGGCGCGACCGAGATAATGATACTCAGAAAAATTGTAAGTGCGCATCAAAGAATCTAAACTCTTCATCATCACTTCCGACTCATCGAGCGTTAATCTGTCTTTAGTTTTGAGAAAAAGAACTGTGGAAGAAGCGTCTTCAGAAATAAAGTTTTTGACGAAACGCGGATCATGCGTAATTTTTTGTTTGTCTTCTTCATATCGCGTCGTATCGTCAATATGTAAAACCGGAACGGCAGATACGCCCAGAAAGGTTTTTACAGGTAATTGAATTTTTGTTAGCGATTGCGCATTGCGTACAAACGGCAGATTGACGGAATTTTCTGTAAGGTTATCGAATTTTTGTAAAAATTTTTGTTCAAAAATACCGCCTTTGTTGCCGACACCTACAAGCAAAAAATTATCGTCGGTTTCAAAATTTTTGATAAATGTTTGAAAAAATTGCAAATCCGGGTCGCCTTGCGGAAAATATTGTTCGAAATCGAATGAAAAGTGTAGCGTTGAAATAAAATAAATTGAGGCAAAAAAACCGATGACAAAAAAAGCAATAATCTGTTTACGTCCGCGCAATAAATAATCTAACATAATGATTTAATTGACAGTTGACAATTGACAACGGAAGACAGACAACGGAATTATTTTATCTGTTGTCTGTCTTCC
>JAYTIA010000012.1:0-6905 GCA_043732145.1 Saprospiraceae bacterium | reverse complement strand
ACGGCTTCGGCGATGGTTGGCTCGTAAAAATTGATTCGAGCGGCAAACTTTTATGGCAAAAAACAGTGGGCGGAACTTTGAAAGATATTTTTACCTGTTTAAATAATACAAAAGACGGCGGTTTTGTCGTGGGTGGTTTTACCAATTCATCAGATTTTGATTTGTTAAACGTGAAAAGTTCTTATACACGCGAAGCATGGGTAGTGCGATTGGATACTTCCGGCAAAAATATCTTGTGGCAAAATGTACTGGGTTACACAAATGTCAATGGCTTCGATTCAAGAGTATATGGTGTGAAGCAAACAAAAAAAGGTGAGTATGTTATAGGTGGCACAACGGCTCAGATACCTTATAAACAAGACGGTATGGGCAATATTGATATGGATGTGTTTATCGCCAAATTAAGTGCTACCGGTACTTTAAAATGGAAAAAATCTTTCGGCGGCAGTGATGATGATTGGGGGTCAAATGTTATTTCTTTGGATGCCGATGACGGCGTTTTAGTTTCGGGTTACACTTTTTCGAGCGATGGTGATGTATCAAATTATCGCGGTTTGCGGGATGCTTGGGTGGTACGTTGCGATAGTCTCGGCAATAAAACGGCTTCATCTACGATAGGTGGTGGTGATTTCGATTATATCTACGCATCAACTACAGATAATTTCGGAAAATACATTCTTGCAGGTGCCACAAAATCGCATGATAGTTTTGTGCCGAGTAATCCGCATGGTGATACCGATGCTTGGTTTTTTGAAATGGATATTAATGGCACTTGCAGTAATGTCGGTACAATTTGTAATGATAATGACCCGCACACGATAAATGATGTGATACAATCAGATTGTACGTGTCGAGGTACTACAACGGTAATCACAATTTCAAATTGTCCGCAACCGATTACGGTAAATACTCTTCAAGGTGCGACAACTGCGGTTGTTTCTTGGACTGCACCGACAGCAACTACCACTTGTACATACGGTTTAACAAAACTGATTCAAACCGGCGGATTAACAAACGGTGCAGCTTTTCCGATTGGTGCGCAGAACGTTACCTATACAGCAAGCGACAGTTGCGCGAATACAAAAACTTGCACTTTTATCGTAACGGTTAATGCTACTACTTCAACTTACAGTTGCCCGACAATACAAAAAAACTTCGGCGATGCATGTAACGATAATAACGCGAATACTATTAATGATGTCATTCAAAACGATTGCACCTGTAAAGGAACACCTACAACCCTAATAGTTTTAACTTGTCCGACTCCAATTACAGTTACTGCCGCAGCAGGTGCGACAACAACGAATGTGTCGTGGGTAACACCGACGGCATCAACAACTTGCACAAATGGGCTATTAAAAATTACACAAACTTTTGGTGGCGCGAGCGGCACGCTTTTTCCTGTAAGTACCACCCCGACAAATATCGGTTATGTAATTAAAGACAGTTGCGCGAATACCGCACCTTGCACTTTTACAATAACTGTGAAAGCTGCCGGTACTTTTGATTGTCCAACCTTATCAAAAAATATCGGCGATGCTTGTGATGATGGCAATGCGAACACAATAAACGATAAAATTCAATCTGATTGTACTTGTAAAGGCACACCGAAACAAGGTGCTTTGACAATAAATTGTCCGCCAAACATTACCGTTAATGCTACAGGCAGTGCAACAACAGCAGTTGCTACTTGGACTGACCCTACCACAAGCACGACGTGTCCAACTACCGGCGGGGGAACGAGTACTTGTACGGCATCAAGTTTCGTCGGTTTTACGAGTCTCGGCAAATTCGGTAACAGTCAATATTATATTTCAACAGCATCAAGTCAATGGGACAATGCAAATACTGTTTGTAAATCTAACGGCGGGCATTTAGTAACTATCAGTACGCAAGCAGAAAATGATTTTGTTTTGAGTAAGATTGGTGCAGGTAATGCAGTTTATATTGGTCTGTCTGATAAAAACGGCACCGGCATTTACACTTGGGCAGACGGCAGCATCAACGCTTATACCAATTGGGAAAGCGGTTCGCCGAACAACAACGGCGCAAGTCTGGGAAACTATACTGCTATGTTGAGTTGGAGTGCAGGCAGATGGAGTAATCAAAATAAGTATGTAGCGAAACAGTTTGTGATGGAGATTGAATGTGGCGGTAACGGTATCGCACTGACCCAAACAGCCGGTGGCGCAAAAGGCTCAGCATTTCCTATTGGTACACAAACTGTAACGTATCAAGCGGCGGACAGTTGCGGCAATGTGCAAGCTTGTTCGTTTACTGTAACAGTTAATAAAATTTATGATTGTATAACGCTTCAAAAAAATATCGGTGATACTTGTGACGACGGTAACCCGAATACAACCGGCGATAAAATTCAATCAGATTGCACTTGTAAAGGAACAATCGTAACTTCAACTTTAATGCTAAGTTGCCCGATATCTCAAACAATTACCGTTGCAACAGGTCAAACATCTACCGTTGCTACCTGGATTACGCCGACACCGACAACAACTTGTATAGGTAATGCAATCAAATTGATACAAACTGCCGGACCTGTGAGCGGCTCAACTTTTCCTATCGGTACGCAAGCTATCAGTTATACTGTAGTTGACAGTTGCGGCAGTACGAAAGCATGCAGTTTTACGATCACAGTTAACGGCGGCGTATCAACATCTACACTTACAGTTTCTTGTCCGCAGTCCGTTACTGTCACTGCCGGTTCCGGCGCGACAACTGCAACTGCAACTTGGAGTACGCCGACAGCAACAACGACTTGTGCGGATGGGTTCATAAAAATTGTGCAAACAGATAGTACTTTCAAAAGCGGCTCCGGTTTTCCTGTCGGTACTACAAAAACTATTACTGTTGTTGCTAATGATAATTGTAATAGCGTTAAATCGTGTAGTTTTACGGTGACAGCCAACGCTTCGAGTACAATCGGACCGGATTTAGCTTTGCGTTTCCAAAATACGCAAACATCTTTTATCCGCTACTCGAATTTTCATTATTTGCTCGAAGTGAAAAACGTAGGCAACAGCCCGATGACGAATGTATCAATACAATTTAAATTTCCGACGGGAACGGTTAATGGCGGAACAACAGTGCCTTCTATCGGTACTTGGCAAACTTATTGTGCCGGCGGCGTGCAGTGCTATCAATGGTCTATCCCAAATTTACCGCTCAATTCGGTAGCTACACTTGATGCAGTTGTATTTGTTTTAAATGCTACTTCGCCAATCATAGCCACAGCACAAATATTGAGTGCCACATTGATAGATTCGAATCCGGCAAATGATGTTGCAACACTGACATTGTCTCCACCTTTGAATTTAACCGCTGCCAATACTTCCCAAGCGATTCCGATTGTGATAGAAAAAATTTACCCGAATCCGGTAGTAGAAGAATTGGAATTGAATTTGAGCAGTCTTGTTGATCAAGATATAGATTTCAAATTTTTCAACAGCTTAGGAAGCATAATTAATCTAGAAAAACGGCACGTAGAAAAAGGCGCAAATATTTTTAGATTTGATGTCAGTAGTTGGGAAACCGGCGTTTATTATGTGCTGCCTAATACACACGAAGGTATTAATGTGCCGATTAAGTTTATTAAATTGGAATAGTTTATCCGTTATTAGTTATCCGTTATCGGTTATTGGTTATAATTTTTGAAATAACTGATAACGGATAACTAATAACGGATAACTAATAACGGACAACCGATAACGGACAACCGATAACCGATAACCAAAAAAACGCCCTGCTTTTTTAAAAGCGCGAGCGTTTTTTTTTTGCTAATGAAAAACTCATTGGTTTTAAAAAGAAGGATTCTTTGTAATTTTAATTATCACTTGGAACCGTCTTTACTAATCCCGGATTATTAATCCGAATTTCATCATTATTGTCGTTGAAAAATTTGAATTCATTGACGGCATATTCAGTATCGGCAACGACGCGAATACGGCGTTGGTATTTCATATACCACTTAATAATTCTGTTCGGAAATCCTTTTTTATAATATGCCTCAACAAATGGATGGACGCGCAAAAAAAGTTTTCCTTTCGGACGTGCTTGTAATACAGTTGCTAAGTCACGTTCAACTTCTTCATCAATATTGACGCTGACAGTCGCTTGAACTTTGCCGGAACCGTTACAAGTCGGGCAAACTTCCGACATATTTATTTTCAATTCCGGCCGCACACGTTGTCGCGTTATTTGCATCAATCCGAATTTACTCAAAGGCAGAATCGTATGCTGCGCTCTATCAATGAGCATTGCATCTTTCATAGCTTTTTGCAAATCTTTTTTATGTTCGACATCTTTCATGTCAATAAAATCAATCACAATCAGACCACCCAAATCGCGTAGACGCATCTGTCGCGCAATTTCGTCCGCCGCTTCCATATTTACAGCCAAAATAGAATCATCGGTCGTTTGAGTACCAACTTTATGTCCGCTGTTTACGTCAATGACATGCATGGCTTCGGTATGTTCAACAATTAAATAAGCACCACTCGGCAAAGTAGCTGTTTTGCCGAAACTACCTTTTATTTGTTTGTTCACACCGAAAACTTCAAAAATGGGTTTGCCGGGTTTATGAAACTGAACAATTTTCACTTGTTCAGGCGAGAAACCTGATAAATACGATTTTATTCCTTCAAAAGTGTCTTTGTCATCGGTGACAATACGCGAAAAAGAAGTACTTAATAAATCGCGTAAAATACTCGATGTTTTGTCTAATTCACTTAACAATTTTGCGGGAGCTTGCATTTCTTTCAAATTGAAAAAAATCTTATCCCACTTAGACAACATTTCGGTCATCTCTTCGTGCAGTTCGGCAGTATTTTTTCCTTCTGCTGCCGTGCGAATAATGACACCGAAATTTTTAGGTTTAATACTTTCCGCAATGGATTGCAGGCGTTTACGCTCTTCGGTCGTACTGATTTTTTTTGATACGGCAATAACATCGGTGAACGGCGTGAGTACCAAAAAACGTCCCGGTATTGTCAATTCGCAACTTAATCGCGGACCTTTTGTACCAATCGGTTCTTTGAGTATTTGAACAAGAATATGTTGCTTGCGCGGCAATACTTGATCAACTTTTCCATTTTTGTTGATGTCAGGTTCAATTTTAAAATGATCCAGATTTGAAGTATTGATTCCACCCGATACAACGCTTTCCGTATATTTCAATACGTTGCGTAATTTCGGACCCATATCCGTATAATGCAAAAAAGCATCTCGTTTATGACCAATATCTACAAATGCGGCATTTAAACCGGGCATCAATTTTTTGATTTTGCCTATGAATATATCACCCACAGCAAAATCATTACTGATTTCTTCACGATGTAGTTCAACTAATTTACCGTTTTCAAGAAGAGCAATTTCAACATCCGATTGCGTGGAATGAATAATGAGTTCTTTTTCCACAACTTTAATAGTTTAGAGGCGCGAAACAGGTAGAGGCATAGTGTTCGATGCGTTAATTAAATATAAGCAGCAAGATAAAATTCTTTTCTCTTTTTTCCATGCCAAGACGCAAAAACGTGCGCACAAAAAAAATCAAAAAGAACATGAGAGGTTTGTGTAACTCAAAAAATCAAGTGAAAAAATTATAAAAATCATGGGGTTAAACATTTTAGTAATAAACATCGAATAATGAACAATGAATAATAAACGGCAATTTTAAAAAAAATTAGATGTCCCGCCGTTTATATAAAATCAAGGTACACTTTGCTTTTGTTCATCTACTTAATCTAAAAAACACTTGAGTTTTTTGATGAAAAAATTTACAGGTTTAATCAGCTACAAATTAACCGAAAAATAAAAATACTTCTTGTTACACCCCGATTGAAAATGAACAAATTCTGTTGTTCATTTTTTATTACTTACTACCGTTAAGAATTAGTCATTAACAAAACAACCTGATGTTTCATCACCTGTCAGAGTGAGAGAATCAAATTAACGGCTTTTCTTTTTGTGACGATTTTTGCGCAGGCGTTTCTTTCTTTTGTGCGTTGAAATCTTATGTCGTTTGCGTTTTTTTCCACAAGGCATAACTGTATGGTATGATATTTAATGAAAAAATAATTGTTTATTTATCAAATTTCCGTGTTGAACGGAAGGATTTTCAAAAAGGTGCGCAAAGATATTCTTTAAATATGACATTTTTTGAAAAAATTTAAGATTTTGTTGATTTAGATAAAAGTTTGTGCCGCCAATCCATATTGAAGTTATTATAACATTCGTACGTTTTTTTGAAACATCAAATAAATAAAGCCGGAAAAAACAACAATGGCACTCACAAAAAAAGATAAATCAATGCGTGAAACAACGTTATTATAGATCGCTTGCGACATCAAAGCACCTATACCAATACCGGCTTCAAGCGCAATAAAAGTTGTCGCTAATCCGCGCCCGCGATTTTTATCTGCAACTAAATCTATCACCCAAGCTTGAAGTGTCGGTGAATTCATTCCGTAAGAAAACCCGTAAACGACGGCAGCCAAAAAAAACAAGAATGGCGTGTTTGCCACGCCTGTTAATACCAAAGCGCCACTCATCGCCAATACCGACCACCTTAATACAAAAACTCTACCGCGCTTATCTGAACTTTTTCCGAGTAACAACCGAATGATAAGTGAAGAAAAAGTGAAGACACCAAAAAACAAACCTTTGTTTTCTATTCCTAAATGTTTGCTTAAATCCGGTATAAGATTTAGCGTAACGCCGTAAGCAAATGCACCGCAGAATTGTACAACAAAAGGGGCTATTGCTCGCGGTTCAAAAACATCGGCGCGTTTTATTTTTAGTAACGCTATAGAAAATTTTTGTTTATTGGGTAATGTTTCGCGCATCGTTCCTACTAAAATCATCACCGACAATAGCGCAAACAAAGCACTGAT
>JAYTIA010000011.1:0-2603 GCA_043732145.1 Saprospiraceae bacterium | reverse complement strand
ACGGCTTCGGTAAAAATTTATTCAGAGATTGGCGTTATAATAATGACGACGACAAACAACCTAAAGCGGATTTTATTTTAAATAATCCGACGTTTACGGGTGAAATTCTCGTCGCCGGAAAAAATTTCGGTTGCGGTTCAAGTCGCGAGCACGCAGCGTGGGCAATTACTGATGCCGGCTTCAAAGTAGTCGTGAGTAGTTTTTTTGCCGATATTTTTAAAAACAACGCGCTTAATAACGGTTTGCTGCCGGTACAAGTGAGTGACGCTTTTTTAAAAGAAATTTTTGCCATTGCTGCGAATGATACTTTGACTGTCAATTTAGAAAATCAAACCATCACGATTGATAAAACAGGCGCAACCGCTTCATTCGACATTAATCCGTATAAAAAAACGTGTATGATTAATGGATACGATGATATTGATTTTCTGTTGAGTTTGAAAAAAGAAATTGCGGCGTTTGAGAGAGCGATGTAGTTATTCGGAAACCAATAAAACTAATAACTCATAATCAACCTTGAGCTGGATAGATTCATTTTTCAAGAAAAAACTAATAGCCGCAGAGGATGCGCGCTTGAACTTGGGACGATACAGCGACAACGATAAAGAACCATATCAATACGAAGCATGGAAAAAATCTTTGCAGAAATACGATGCCGGAGATTATATTGCAGCGTTTAAACATTTTTTCGAATACTTACGTGACGATAGCACCGACAACGTACGGTGGCAAGAAATGCCGAGCGGATTGAAATTTGAAATTTTGCAAGGCTCAAAACGCATTACCGGTCTCGCCAATGCCGAAAAGTTTTCCTGTGTGTCCCGCATTGCTTATACCGACCAATTGAACGTGGTTTATATGCGGCAATTGGTGGAAGCCAATTATTTTCTTTATTATGCGCGCTATGCACTCGACGACGATAATAATTTAACTATTCAATTCGACACGCACGCCGTTGATGCTTCACCGTATAAACTATATGCAGCAATAAAAGAAGTGGCGATTAATGCCGATAAGCAAGACGATTTATTGCTCGACGAATTTAATACCGAACTCATACCGCTTGATTCCGGTTCACGTACGGAATTGCCGGCGTTTGAAAAAGAAAAAAAATATATTTATCTGCACACACAAATTGAAAAAATATTTTCGGAAATAGATGCCGGCGGTTTAGATGTGCAACGATATCCGGGCGGTGTAGCCTATATGCTTTTGTCGTTGGCGTATCGTTTAGATTTTCTTTTGGCTTCTCAAGGTTATATGCTCGATGCTTTTCAACGCATGGAACGTTTATATTTTGACAGTAGCATTCGTTCCACTTCCCAAAAAAACTTGACTATTCGCCGCGAGTTCCGACAAATATTGGAACGCTCGAAAGAACAAATAGCCGCAGAATTATATAATACTACTGCAACTTTCGCCGTGTTGCCACCCAAGCCGCACGAAGTTTTGGTGCAAATTATAACCGGCGAACTGAAAAATATGGATTGGTATGAACAAAACGGACACGATAATGTAGCAATGGCGATTCCGGATTTTATTGTCGGCAATGCACTTTTCAATTATACATTGCCGCAACCCGATCGTGCTTTTTTGGAATTGTATTATCGCATCACGCAAGCCGATTTTTTTAAATCGATGAATATTGATGAACAATACATTGATAGCACGATCGGACAATACAACGCGAGAAATATTAAATCGGCGATAAAAAAAATTACGGATAAATATCTCGAAAAATATCCGCGCTTGCAACCGAATATAGATATTCTAGATTTTAGAAAACCGTGTGTTTTTGCGCGTTCTTATTTGATGATGTTGAAAGAATTAAATGTTGCACCGAAAAATTATCCGATTTCGGTACTCGATTAACGGTAAGCTACCATCTTTCATTTATCGCCACTTATTTTTTGCTGATAGCCGATAGCTGAAACTAAAATGAATATTGACATTGTAGGTAATTTTAAAAACACCGTAGTAGAAATCGCTACACCTTTCAGTACCGGTACCGGATTTTTATTGACGTGTGCAACAGGAGATATACTTATCATCACTAACAACCATGTTATTGACGGCAATAAAGAAGTGATTGTCGAAGGCATTGTATTAGAGCGGCAACCGGTGCGCGTAGTGTATATAGATATATTTTATGATATTGCTTTTCTGAAAATTAATGCTAAAATAAATTCGGATAATGTAAAAACAAATTCGGCAAAAGTACACGAGAGCGATCCGGTGGTTGCCATCGGTCATCCATTCGATTTGAAGTACACTTTTACGCAAGGTATTGTTTCTAATCCCGCGCATATTGTTAATAATATCGCTTACATTCAGCACGATGCAGCGTTGAATCCCGGCAACAGTGGCGGACCGCTCATCAATACCGACGGCGAAATTATCGGTATGAACACTTTTGTCCTCAAAGACGGCAGCACAATTGGTTTTTCTTTGCCCATAAAAGTTATTCTCGACTCTCTATCGGCGTTTTTATCCGGTATCGGTAGCGTTGCTACACGTTGCACGGCTTGTAAGCATATCGTTTTCGATACGACTATCGAACGCAAGCAATATTGTCCGAAGTGCGGTGCAAAAGTAGAACTGCC
>JAYTIA010000010.1:0-6913 GCA_043732145.1 Saprospiraceae bacterium | reverse complement strand
GATTTGTTTTTTCTTTGATTGTTGCCATAATAATTTTTTTGCTGCTTGTATTTAAAACTTAAAAGCATTTATTTTTTGAAATCTTCTAAATTTTATTTTGTAATCGAATAAATATATTCATCTAGAAGCCGATAGGTTTTAAATACAGCATTTTTCAAAACAGCTTCACATGTAAAACCTGCCTTTTCTAAAACACGCATAGATGCGGGATTACTTGAAAAAACACCCGCATAGATTCTACATATCTCGAAATGTGAAAAAGCGTAAGTCATAACTAACTTAACGGTGTCGGTAAGTATGCCTTGATTCCAAAAAGGTTCGCCTAACCAATATCCGATTTCCATATTTTTTCTGTAAACATCGGTTTTTGAGTGCAAGCCAATCATACCGACTGCGGCCCCGTTGATATCAATTGTAAAATGTGTTTGCAGGTTTGTTTCTTCGACTATTGTCATTTCTATAAATTTTACGGCATGCTCTAACCTGTATGGATGCGGAAAGGCATCACGCACATTTTGAGAAATTTTTGAGTTATTCGCATAAAGTGCAATTGAAGCAGCATCAGAAAGTACGACAGGGCGAAGCGTAAATTTTTTTGTGTGTAATATCATATCCATTAAATTTGTAAAATAATTTTCTAACAAAAATTGCTCAACATTATTTGGATGTACAATATGCGTCACTTCGCTCGGATAAGCTCGCGCACCAAAAAAATGATAGCTTTACCGTCGCCTAATTTCTTCTTAATTATACCTTCTAGAATTCTTTCTAGAATTTTTATGAATATTTCCGTAAAATAAATAGTTTTTTTACGGATGCATCCGAAAAATTAATAGTTTTTTGTTTTTTAATCCCAATTATTTGGTTTCTCATTGCTTTTAAACCTACTTCGATAATTTCAAATTTTTTTATTATCCAAATTCCTCTCACGTTGATAATGGCTTAATAGAACTATTAATCAGTTGTTAAACCTATTAATTCACACACCAAATCTCATCATTTTTTTGTTTATTGCAAAGAAAATTGGTTTATGATTTTATCATAAGTATTTTTGCAGGTAAAAATTCGTTAAAATTAGCAACAACACTACAATTAAGAAAAAAAATGATTTCAGACCCACTTGGTACGCCGGAGAATATTCCAATTACTAATGCCGATAATTATGTCGGTGTGCCGCCGCCGGAAAAAAACTCGGTGTGGGGTAGATTAGTGCGTTTGGTATTTAGAGTGTGCCTTGTGTTGTTGTTGCTGTTTTTTACTTTAGTTTTTGTCCTTCAAATTCCTGCCGTTCAGCAAAAAATAATTGATACGAGTTCAAATTATCTTTCAAAAAAATTAAATACCAAGGTTAAGATTGATGAGTTTAGTGTGAATTTTGTTGGTGACATTACCATTAACGGTTTATATGTCGGCAATCAATTTGCGCCGGAAGATACACTTCTGAGTATAAAAAAATTAGATTCCGGTTTAAATCCGGCTTATGTGCCTTTGGGAATTTTTCAATTGAGGCATTTGAGTTTATCCGATGTGATTCTGCGATTGAAACACGAAAAAGGAAAAAAAGACGATAACCTTGCTTTCATTATTAATTTTTTTAATCCTACAAAAGATAAGAAGAAAAATCAACCGCAAAGCCCTCTTCCGGATATTCGCGTACCACTAATTAGTTTGCACAATATTGAAGTTGATAATGACGATCAAATTGAAGGGCGACGCATCACTGTTCGCCTCGAAGATTTAAAATTGGAAACCAATTTTATGAATCTGCCGAATAAGTTAGTGGATATTGATAACATTATCGTGAATAAACCGGACGTGAGTGTTCAAGAAAGTTTAATTAAGCCTGTAGCTATCAGCTATCCGCTCACTGCAAATAATTCGGCAACTAATAATGAGAAACTGACAACTGACAGCTCAAAGCTGGCAGCTGCGAAAACTGAAAAAAACTTTCGCTTTTCCATTAGTGCCGTAAATATTGTTGGCGGTAAATTTAAACTCAATAAATGGCAAAACTCGTTAAAACGACACACGATTGCACACGCGATGGACTTTGACCATCTGAATGTTGTTGATGCCGACATTTTTTTGCACAATTGGATTTATTTTAACAACGAATGGTCCGGAGTTATTGACGGCGTTCATGCGGTAGAAGCGAACGGATTTGAACTGAAAAAATTAATTTCTGATAATGTTCGCGTGACTTCCATAATGACTGAATTTGCGGGAGTGCGCATTGAAACCAATAATAGTATTTTGGGCGATACATTTCGTATGATTTATCGCGACCCGTTGGCATTTAATGATTTTGATAATTTGGTAACGATGCAAGCTACGATTAAATCGCCTAAAGTAACGCTCGACGATATTATGGCTTTCGCGCCGGATTTAGAAAATAATTCATTTTTTAAAAAAAACAAAAAAGAAATTGCTGTTTTTAATATCAATTTAGTTGGCACTGTGAATTCTTTAAAACTTTTACCTTTTTCCGTGAAAATTGGTAAAGGTTTCTCTGCCACGGGCAAATTCAGTTCACGCGATTTGAAAAACCACGATGAAACTTTCATCAGTTTGGCATTGTCCGATTTGAAAACTTCGATGACATCGCTGCGTGAACTCATCCCGGATTTTGTAACGGGCGATAACTTTAATAAATTAGGCAACCTTTCGTTTAACGGTAATTTTGAAGGGTTTTTTAAAAATTTTACTGCAAGCGGGAATTTGATTACCGATTTAGGTGCTGCGGCGATGGATATGGATTTGAAACCTTTTGACAACGGTAAAATGACAACTTACAAAGGTAATTTAGCTTTATTAGATTTCGATTTAGGGAAATTTTCGGATAATAAAGATTTAGGAAAAGTATCTCTCAAAACAACTATTACAAATGGTAGCGGTTCTAAAAAAGAAAATGTAAAATTAGATTTTGTTAATACTGTCAATAATTTTTCTTTTAAAAACTATGTCTATAAAAATTTAGGATTAAGCGGACATTATGAAAACAAAAAATTTGTAGGGAAAATTGAAAGTAAAGATGAAAACGCCGATTTTAAATTTGATGGAACAGTAGATATTGCTGCGACACGTCCGGTTTTTAAGTTTTCATCTACTGTAACTCGAATGGATTTAAAAACTTTGGGATTTTTGCCCGATGATATTGTCGTCGGCGGAGATTTTAAAATTGATTTAACCGGTAATAAACTTTCCAATGTGGTTGGATATATTAAAACAGACAGTATCCGAATTGTAAAAAATAAAACTGAAAAATATAAAATTGACTCTTTGGATATCAGTATGGCCGATGTAAGTTCTTCGAGCGGACAGTCGGTTAATCTATTAAATCAAAACCAACCAATTATTAATAACCGACTTTTTTCGATTAATTCCGGTTTTCTTACGGCGCGCATTGAAGGGCAATTCAATTTAGAAAATATCATCGAAGATTTTAAAACAAATTTTTATCGTTTCCATCCGGGTATTGCTACCGATTTGAAATTAATACCTAAAGACAATGGACGATGGGTAATAGACACCGGGAACACAACGCGTAATAATTCTTCGGTGTCTTTAGTGCAAAGTTCATCATCCAATGCGTACAACACGGAATTTTTTAATTTAGATATTCATGTACTTGATACAAGAAATTTAACTTTTTTATTCGATAAAAAACTTGGAGCAATAAAAAAATTGGATATTACCGGACGGGTTGATAATAGTAGAGATATAATTGACTGGAGTGTCAGTACACCGGAAAAAATTACTTACGACAACATTCTAATTGAAAATTTTGCTTTTACAGGTAACGGCAAAGGGACTTTTTTGAATTGGGATGTTCATGCGGGAGAAGTAAAAATTGGCACTGACCAAAGTTTTAAAGGCATTACTTTTCAAAATAATTTAAAAGGCGATACTGTTCAATTAGGTTTAACTTCTCAAAAATTCTCCGAAAGTTTACACCTAGATCAATTAGAGTTGAATGCGGTATTCATGAAACGCGCTAATTCTTATCAATTGAATTTTTTAGGAAATCAACAGTCCAAATTGAATTTATTAGGAGATACTTGGGCAATTGATAAATCGAATTTAATTGAATTTTTCAAAGACAGTGTGAATATACAAAACTTCTTGCTGCAAAATAATCAAAGAAGTATTGCCTTTGAAAGTTTTGGACGCAAAGGTTTGAAAGTTAATCTCGATAATTTTAATCTCTCTTTTGCCAATAAATTTTTGCAAGACCCGCGTTTTCCGCTCAGTGGAGAATTTGATGTGCGCGCTCAAATAGAAGACTTAATTAACGTCAAGAATTTTTCTGCTTCTGCAACAGTTGATACTCTCACTGTTAAAAATGAAAATCGCGGCACACTTAAATTAAATGTAAGTGGTAAAGATATTACATCGCCAATAGCTGTCAATCTTCAGTTATCGGATTTAAGCCACCAACCTTCAGATGTCAATCGCGAGTTAGTGGAAGTCAGTCGCCAAGTTTCGGCAATTAGTACGCAACTGTCTGCTATCAGTCGTCAGCCTGCGACTAATATCGGAAAACTTGATAGCACACAACTCAAAAATCAAAATTTAAAAACGCCGATTGATAGTTTGAAATTGATAGTAGATAAATCAGATAGTTTAAAATTAATTGCGGCAGCCTTAAAATTGAAATCAGACAGTTTATCATTCAAAGCAGATAGTTCAAAGTTAACGATAGCCGGTTATTTTTATCCGACAGCCCGTGATACTTTTGCAGCACAATCACTCGATATGCGATTTGATGTGAGTAAATTCCCGTTCGATAATTTACATTATTTAATTGATACGGGCGCGTCGGAATTCAGAGGTTATATGGACGGTTATTTGCGCATTGATGGACCGCTCAAAAAATTAAATTCTAACGGCGAACTGCGTCTCAAAGATGGCCACGTCGTCATTGATTATTTAAAAATACCTATTAATATAAAAGACAGTAAAATTCGTATCACTAACGATAAGATTGACGTTTCCGGCGATACGATTTATGACAGAGACGGTAATAAAGGCTTGGTTTTCGGCGGACTAAAACACAATCATTTGCAGGATATGGGTCCCAATTTAGTTATTCAAGCCAAAAAATTTGTTTTTTTAAATACGCAACGCAGCGACAATCCACTCTTTTACGGCGTAGCACAAGGCGAAGGCGATGTCAGCATCACAGGAAGTTTTCAGAAAACAGATATTCGGGTGCGAACAAGTGCGGATGAGGGTACAAGTATCGTTTTCCCTTTCGGTACTGAACAAACGGTGAAAGAAAGTGGTTTCATTGTGTTCAAAAACACAAATAAGATTGTAGTTGACACTTTTTTGAAATCTAAAAATTCAAGTGATATACAAGGTATGTCGTTCGATATGGAATTAAATATCAAAGAGCGGGCGATTGCCACAATGGTATTAGATGAAAATGCCGGCGACAATATCAGAAGCCACGGGACCGGCGATGTGCATTTTAATCTCAGTCGCACCGGAAGCGTTACAATGGATGGCGAATATCGGATTGAACAAGGTGATTATGTATTTACATTGGCTAAAATTGTTACTAAAAATTTTGCTATCAAACAAGGTGGTACAATTCGCTGGAATGGTTCTCCGTTAGATGCCGCAATTGATATTGACGCACAATACAAAGATTTAAAAGCTACGCCCTACAATTTTTTAGCCGAGTATGTAGATAAAGATGATAACGCCAAGAGTGAAAGTCAGAAACTGACAACCGTTGAATTATCTTTGAAATTATCCGGTCCTTTAGGAAAACCTGATATAAACTTCGATTTAAATTTTCCGCAACTCAGTAATACACTTAAAAGTTATGCCGACAGTAAATTGCGCCTGTTGCGTCAAGATCAAAATGAACTCAACAAACAAGTTTTCGGATTAATTGCTGTAGGCGGTTTTTTACCGACAGATGTACAAAACTGGAGCGGCACGCAATTGCGTTCCGGTACGCTCAATACACTTTCGGAATCGGTTTCTACTTTTGTTTCCGGTTTATTGAATAATTTTTTGAAAGATTTTATCACCGGTTTAGATGTTGAAGTCGGTTACAGTTATTACGAGTTTGATAAAGTAGATGCAAATGGCAGAACAGGAGCAGGTTCGCAATTTCGTTTACGCAGTACCTATTCATTAAACGACCACATTACCGTTTCCGGTGGTGTCGGACTCGAAAACGGTAATTATGCAAATAGTACAGGGAGTGATAATTCTTTCTTGAACTACGATGTTATAGTTGATTATGCCATCAATAAAGACCGTCGTATGAAAGTGCGTATTTCCTATACCCGCGATCAAGTTTTTGAAGGCAAGCGCGATAAACCGGCTGTCGGTTTGCGTTATCGCCGTGAATTTGATTCTTTCGAAGAATTATTTAATAGTTTGAAAAAGAAAGCGAAATTAAAAAATAAAAATCTGCCTGCCGAAAATAAAAAAAATATGGACAAGAAAAATATTTTACCAACGTTTTAATTTAATTATGAACTTTTTTTGAATATTTTTCAATTTTTTTTCGTAATTCGTAATTTTTAATTGTCAGTCAAATGGACTTCGGTAAACTGCACAACATCACCAACGTCAATTTTTTGATGCCAAATGAACCCATCGAAAATGAAAACGTATTGAAACAAACCCATGATACAAAAATGCCGTTGCTTGTTTACATTGGTTGTACAGGTTGGTATATGAAAGAATGGAATGGCACAGTTTATCCGACGAAAGCAAAAGTGGCGGATTATGTGCATTATTACGGACAGCAATTTAATACGATCGAATTAAATACCACACACTATCATATTCCGACACTCAAAGAAGTAACAAAATGGCACGACGAAACACCTGAAGATTTTCGTTTCGCACCTAAAATGCTGCAAGAAGTGAGTCATTCAAAAGATTT
>JAYTIA010000009.1:0-2606 GCA_043732145.1 Saprospiraceae bacterium | reverse complement strand
TGGCTTGGAATCCGGACAATCAACGTTTAATGGCGGTTTATGAATATCGAGATGTTGTTAAACTTTTTACTTACAATCTGAACGATAAAAAGAAACCTAAAATTGTTGAAGATTTCGCACCGGATTTTCAGCGCGTGTATTCGATTGATTTTATGAATCCGCGTGATTTAGTCATCACCGCAACTACAGCGGGTGTAAGCGATGTATTTACTTATAATCCAATAATGAAAAGCGGGAGGCGCATCACGAATGATTTTTGGGATGATTTAGATGCGGTTTCGGCAAACATTCATGGTAAAAAAGGAATTATTTTTTCTTCTAATCGCATAGATAATGCAGTCGGAGAAACACGCTTAACCAATCCGGATAAATTAGATACACTTGTTCCGACAGGACATTACAATTTATTTTTCAGAGATTTAGAAGATACTTCGGCAAATTTGGTACGCATCAGTAATTCATTGACCGGTAATAATCGGCAACCGGCAGTAATTGATTCCATTTATTTTTCTTTTTTATGCGATGAAAGCGGCGTGAGTAATCGTCAAATCGCGCATCTCGAAGAACGTTTGGTGCGCACGGATACTATTTTTTACGCCCAAAATACTTTCAAAGAAAAAATTATTTTGACGGTGATGCAAGATTCGCTGCGACAATTTAATGATTCGTTACGCATAGATTCAGTCATCTTAAAACCGATTTTAAAAACAGTTGCCGTTGTTCATAACAGTACGAATTATAACCACAATATCGTCACGCAAAATATTTCACCGCGCGCCGGCATCGGCGTTGAATCTTTTGATTTCGTATATCCGCCGCGTTTGCATCTTTTTAAAATTGACGTGGATACGACAGTTACACCCGATTTTACGCGCTATTGGTTGATACAGCAAATTCAAAATAAAATAAAACAACCGAAAGAAACGACCGGCGATAAATCTTCTATGTCAACACCCGGCATAACAGTGAAAGAAGAAAAAATTGTCGAGAAAAAATTGCCTGCAAATCGCGTCGTTACAAAACCGGACACGACAAAAAAAATAGATATTGATAATTACGTTTTTCAAAGTGAATTTGATGATAAAGATGCGGTAAAAACGAAAAACGAAAAACGCCAAGCAGAAAGTGAAAAATCGCTCGGTATTCAAAGAGAACCGGACCAACCGGTAAAAGTTATAACGCCCGAGCCGATGTCGCCGGCAAATGTTTTTTTGCAAAACGATAAAGCGGACGAAAAGAAAAATTATATTTTCAAACAAAGTCGCATTATCCCTTATCGTTTGAAATTCAGAAATGATTTTTATTCCACAAAACTCGATAACGGTTTGTTGTTCGGCGGTTTGGACAGTTACGCCGGTACGCCGCAAAGTTTTACGACACCGCCTATGGGTATTTTAATGAAAGCAAATTTCAAAGATTTACTCGAAGACTATCAACTCGAAGGCGGTATTCGCATTCCGACAAACATCACAAGCGGTTACGAAGCCTACGCTTTTTTTGACGACAGAAAACACCGTTTTGATAAACGTTATGCTTTTTATCATAAATCGGCGCGGTATGCCGACAATAACACTTACCCGACATCGGAAAGTAGAACAACAACAAATTTAGCGCAATACACTATCAGTTATCCTTTCGATGTCTTTAGTCGTTTGGCAGTCACCGGTTCGGCACGTTTCGATAGATATTCTCCTTTGGCGAATGACCGCACTTCTTTGGATTCTGTAGTGACGAATGAACAACGCCTTGGCGCGAAATTGGAATATGTTTTCGATAATACGCTCGATATTGACGTGAATATGAAATACGGTACGCGCTATAAAGTTTGGGTGGACGTTGCGAAACGCATGAATATTGACCTCGACAACAAACCAAGCTTCAAATTTGCCAACGGTTTTATGGGAACTTTGGGTTTTGATGCGCGACACTATATTCGTTTTTTAAAACATTCTGTTATCGCTTTGCGTGCTGCGGGAGCATTTTCTTTCGGTGACGAAAAAACATTGTATATTTTGGGTGGCACCGATGGTCAACTTTTTGCGAAATATAACGATAATGTCGCAATTCCGGTAGAACAATATGCTTTTCAAACTTTGGCGGCAAATATGCGCGGTTTCTCGCGCAATATTCGCAACGGTACTTCCAATACTTTAATCAATGCCGAAGTGCGCGTACCAATTTTTAAATATTTGTCCGGCAAACCGTTAGGTTCGGCGTTCTTGCGCAATTTTCAAGTCATCGGTTTTTTTGATGCAGGTTCGGCATGGCACGGCAGCAATCCATTCAGCCGCATTAATCCTTTGAATACTTTGGTTTTGCCGAAAGATCAATCGAATGCGCCGGTAGTTGTCACCGTCAATTATTTTAAAGATCCGATTGTTGCGGCGTATGGTGTCGGTGCGCGGATGTATTTGTTCGGCTACGTGCTTCGCGCCGATTACGGTTGGGGTATAGAAACGCGCGTGGTACAAAAACCTTTGCTCCATATTTCGTTGGGAACAGATTTTTAGAAGTACTTCTTTATTGGCGCAAGAATTAATTAACAGTACTCACTGTGTAAAGTACAAAATAAAAATGCCGCGCCAAATATTAAAATATTAGAAAGC
>JAYTIA010000008.1:0-2612 GCA_043732145.1 Saprospiraceae bacterium | reverse complement strand
GGGCTGATATGATGATTGAACTTAGAAAAAATGAGAAGGAGGCAAGTCATGTTTGAAATAAGCCCTCAACCTTTATTTCTAAAATCTATCAAAACACTTCAAAAGAAATATCCATCGTTGCTTGACGATTTAGAAAACTTTGTCGAAAATCTTCAAACAGAACCATTCCAAGGTATTTCACTCGGACGAAATTGTTATAAAGTACGCTTTGACATCAAATCAAAGAAAACCGGTAAAAGAGATAACGCTCGTATTATCACCTGTGTTAAAATTGAACGGGATACGATATACTTATTAGATGCCTATGACAAATCAGACAAATCAACTGTCAAAGGAAAAGAATTAGATAGATTGTTAAGCCAAGTTACCTAATTGAATTTTTTAATTCGAGAAAAGCCTTTAAAAAGTAATCTTGCAAAAAAATCGTTTATAATCCGAAAAAAACAAAAGTTATATAGTGGAAAAATAAAAAAACTATTTCCCGATACAAAAACTCGAAAAAATATGCCCCAGAATATCGTCGTTGGAAATTTCTCAGGTGATGGCGGCTAAATTGTGTAAGGTGTGGCGAATATCCAAAGCAATCAAATCACTCGTTTTTCCGATTTTAAGTCCGATGATAGAATCAATTCAAGTCGTGCCACTCAATTTCGTATTTGGGCTACACAGCGATTAAAAGATTATTTGGTGACCGGATATTCGATTAACAAAAAGCGGTTGGAAAAATTAGGCAAAATAGTTCAGCTTATTGAGCAATCCGGAAAAACTGAAAACTTGCAATTGCGAGAAGCCACAGGATTATTGGAAATTTTGGGCAACTACACTAAAAGTTTTGTATTACTTAATCAATACGACAGTCATAACTTGCAACCGGTACGGCTGAATGAAAACATTACTTATGAAATAATTCGTTCAGCGATGGCAACAAACGTATCGGCGCATTTTTGTTTGTATGGTTTTTGGAAAAAACAGACACCGTTTCAAATCTTCGGGTGAATTGAAAATTAATGACAACGGACTTACCGCAATTGCTTTGCTTGTTGCGCAAAGCAAGCCGGATGAAAAAGAAATAATTATTCAACTTATTGTAGCATTAATAGCAGACAGCAAATAACAACTGATACAACAGAAAAATGATTATAATCTCACATCAAGCAACACTTGGTGTATGGTGAATATTAGCGCACTTTGATAACTTCGTTATAATCCCGTCGAGTCAATAAGTTCAGCATAAATAAATTTATTTTCCTTAAAACCGGAATAGTTTTTTGATAAAAATAATGCGCGTTCCAAATCAAAATCACTTTGAGCGACGGTGAAAAAAATATTTTCCGACATAAATTTTTGCGCTAAATATTCTTGTTCCGTTTGTCCCGGTGTAGGGATTAAAATCGCCGACATTTGCAGTGCCGCTAAATCCATAATGGTGCTGTAACCGCTGCGAGCGATGAGTATATCGCTTTGCATGAGTTTTTCGTTGAGCGCGTCGGTTGTGAGAAAATCGAAAACGTCAAACAGCTTTGAGCTTTGAGCTTTGAGTTTTGAGCTTTCATTGCCTCGCGTATTTTGACCGGCTGCCGATTTATTTTGTACCGGATTTATATTTTCTCGCGTCTCTTGCATTGCTTCCGATTTGTTTTTAAAAGTTGGGTTGAATGTAACTCGTGTGTTTTGTATCGCTTCCGATTTATTATTACCTTGATGAATGCTCACAGCTGATTGTTCACAGCTATTACTTACCCCTCGTACAAGACAAAGTTTTTTTTCGGGATGATTTTCTAAGTACTTGTTAAACTCGGAAAGTATTATTTTTTCTAAGTAAGTGCGTTGCGGTTCCGGTCCGCTTAAGACGGCGATGATGTCGTACAGTTTCGCCGTTTTAAATTTTTTCATGCGCGATAATGCGCCGATGTAGCGCGTTTTATTTTTATTGACGGTTGCTCCATGCGATAATTCGCCGGCGAGATTCGGTGTGCTTTCAACATCGGGAATCCAGCATTGGTCGAATTGATTAATAAAAAATCGGTTGAAGATGTTGATAAAAAAATCGAGTGTGCGATGTGGCGTTTTTATATTGTATTGGTGGGTGATGAAAATATTTTTTTCAGCGGCGCGGTTAAAAAATCCGAGTCGGTTGTCGGATATGATAGCAGAAAATTTCTTTTCGTTTTCTGCGGCATGAATGTCGGAGTTAATTATTTCGTTTTTGTTTTTGAAAAAATATTTTTTCAAAATATTTTTTTCATTTTCATTCTGAATATTTTTTTTCGAGAAATTTTTTAAAAAATTTTTCAAAAAAAAATATTCGCGTACAACGGCGAAAAAAATTTTGAACGACTGCAAAATCAAACTCAACGTTAAAAATTTTCCGCTGTAATTAATATTATACGCCGGCAGTTTTACACTTTCAAGTTCCGGAAATTCTTTTTGCAAAAGCAGCAATGCACCGCCGTCGGAAGCAATGATGACTTCATAATTTTTTTCGAGCAACGCTTTGATAATCGGAATGCAACGCGCGGCGTGGCCTAATCCCCAATTCAATGGTGCAATGATAATTTTTTTTCTTTCTTGCAATTGCCGGAAATGTTTAGCGTTTAGGAATGAGAAATAAA
>JAYTIA010000007.1:0-2614 GCA_043732145.1 Saprospiraceae bacterium | reverse complement strand
ACATCTTAAAAATCTTATGAATCATGGTTTAAATAATCCTGCAAATAATTAAATTTAGCTGCAAGGTGTCCATTCTCGGCAATTGTTGCATTTTTTATCACTTCAGAATTTTCTTTTAATAATTCCGGCAAGATATAATCTATGAACTGTTCGCCAAAATAACCGGAAGCATCTCGCGGTAATTCATTCGGCAAATTATCAATCGTCATCATTGTAACGGCACCGGCATCAAAAGGTGCAGTCTCTATTTTTGTGTTCTTATTGTATCCGAAAAATGGGTTAGCAATTGTCGTAGCGTGCAGCGTTGAAGGAATTGAGCTGTTGGGTATTAAATCGCAAGAAATATCGGCTATAACTTTTATTTTGAAATCCGGTTGTTGCATTTCTGCGCCGGTGAAAAACATGGGTGCATTTTTTTCATAAAAAATACCGTTGACTAAAATATCTGCTACACGATAATAAGGTGCAAAAATCGAAACATATTTTTCCGGATACGTATAAAAATTGTGTTTACTATAAGCAGAATTGTCAACCGGTGCGGCATAATCGGCGGGCTTTAATTGCGTAAAAATGGCATTATCGAATTTTCTTGATAAAAAATCGTACGGATTTACTTGCTCGATACCCATATCCGATAATACTTGCAACGCACCGCCGGCAACGCGGCCGTGTCCGGTTAAAACAATTTTTAAAGACGGCAGTTGAAATTTTTTATAAATATTGACGGCATCTTCATAATGCAACAAAGAATTTAAGCGCGGTAAATCATATAAACCTGTACGCGCACCGTAAGCCAAAACACCATTATGCGCACCGACCATGCCGGCAAACTTACCAAAAGCAATCAAGCGTTGTTGTTTTTCATTTTTCAGAATTTCGTAATCAATCAGGTGAATTTTTTTTTCTAAAACGGCTTGCAGCAGTTTTCTATTATGTGCTTGTTTTTTAATCGTGTGCGAAAAAAAGCAATAAGTTTTTTGGGGAAGTAATTGCGCAACGGGGACCTCTTTGATACCTAATAAAATATCACACGCACTTAAATCATCGGTAAGTTTTGCACCGGCATTTTCATAAGCAGCGTCCGGATAGCAACGGTGGGGCGAAGGTTCTACAAAAATTTCAATTTTTTTTTCTGTTATCAACAATTTACAATGTTCGGGTATAAGCGCGACGCGATTATCGCTCGGAATTTTACCTTCTCGAATGATGCCTATTTTCATTAAATTTTGTAATTTTTAAAGTTTTAGTACCTCAAACAATTAATTGATAACAATTGCGGGTTTCGCAGACACAGAATAGTTTAACAGTTTTTAAATTTATTTGCAAATAATTTTTTCTCTGTACTTAATAAGTATTTAAGCAGCGCAAAATTCGTATTTATTTATCATTCGGTTATCATTCGGCAGTAAAAATTTTAAGTAAAGTGTCATCTATCCTGCGCAATTTATGTGTATCTGCATTAAGTGCGACCCACACGCTTTTTGATTTTATAATGAGTTGGTTGTCGGAAATGCGATAAATTTCACACATACGTTCCCAAGTAACAGCCGTATATTCTCCCGCCCAAGTTTTTATGCGCAATTCGTCACCAAGTACAGCCGGACGCAAATAATCTATTTCATGTCGCCGCACCACCCAAACAACAGAATCGAATATATCCGGCGGCGCAGCAAAAGCCCAATGTGCTACTGCAATATCTTGTATGTACTGCACATAAACAACATTGTTGACGTGGTTGAGCGCATCAATATCATTTGCAATGACGCATATTTGCTGTTCAAAAGTAGGAGAAGACAAAATAATTGTTAATGGTTAAGATTTTCTCCGATTTATTTCATCCCGAATAAACGCTGCTTGTTCGTAATCTTCGTTTTTTAAAACTTCTGCCAATTGGCGTTCGAGTTCGTCGAGCGGTAAACCGGAAAGCGACCCCCGATTGTCAGATACGCTGCTGCCCGTGCTTTGCGTTATTTTCGGAGTGCTTTTTACGGGTCGAATACGTGCCTCGTCAGCACTCTCTTCTAAAGCTACGCCGGCAGTTTCTAAAATGAAATCGTAAGTATAAATCGGACAATTGTAGCGCACCGCCATTGCTAAAGCATCGCTGGAGCGGCTATCAATTTCAAACACTTCGCCATTGCGTACACACACAAGCCGTGCATAAAAAACACCATCCACCAAATTATTAATTATCACTTCGCGCATTTCTATATTGAAAACATCGAGCGTATTTTTGAGTAAATCGTGCGTCAGCGGACGATTAGGTAAAATGCGCTCAACAGCAACAGCTATTGCCTGTGCTTCGAATGCACCGATGATAATCGGCAACCGACGATTGCCGCGTTGTTCGCCGAGAATTACTGCGTAATTATGGCTTTGTGTCATGCTCGGCTGTAAACCGATAATATCTAATGCAATTTTTTTCATAAAACTTAACGCAGTAATGAAAATTGAAAACGACCGGCGCATTTTCAATTTTCAATTTTCTTTTTTTTTATTAACTTAACGGGTGCGACCGCAAAGTTAATAAAAATACCTTATCAACTCAAATTAAAAATTCTTCTCTAACTTGCAAAAATACAAAACAATTGAATATTGCTTAAAGTTCCTTCTT
>JAYTIA010000006.1:0-2619 GCA_043732145.1 Saprospiraceae bacterium | reverse complement strand
GTTTTTGTTTCGGAAAGTGTTTGAGCGTGTTCAACAAAAGCCAAATTAAAAACTTCAGGTCCGGTAGTGCCGGAGTGATTTTTAAAATAAGTATGTTGCAACAATACGTTTAATAATTTATCGTTCGCAATGCCTTTAGATGCGATTTCTGCATCTTTATCATACGATTTTTCCGGAAAATAACGTCGCACGCAAGCATCTAAAAGCGTATTACCCGGACCGGTATCCGTTACAAAAACTTCCGACCTTAGCAAAGAGGCGGGTAAAAAAGTAAAATTAGCAATACCGCCTAAATTCAACATAATCCGATTTTCGTCCGACGATGAAAACAAAAAATAATCGCCGTAAGCCGCTAACGGTGCGCCTTCTCCGCCGCCGGCAATATGTTTTTGCCGAAAATCGCTCAAAGTAATAATGCCTGTTGTAACGGCAATGTGATCACCGTCGCCGATTTGCAAAGTGGCATTCGGATAATCCGACAAACCATGTTGCGATTTCGGCGCGTGATAAACCGTTTGTCCGTGCGAAGCAATTAAATCAATTTTTGTGGTTTTTATGCGGTGGTTTTTCAGAAAAGATAAAATCATACCGGCGTGTATGATGCCGATTTTTTCATTCAACACAACCAAATGCCGAAAATCAATCGTCTCTTTCGCAAAAATTTTTCTGATTTCGTTTTTAAAACTTTCATCATAAGATATTGTATCGAAAGCGACAATGCTCACCACTGTTTCTGTACCGCTACCTTCGAAACGACACAATACTATATCCAAACCATCGAGCGACGTTCCGCTCATAAGTCCGATAATATATCGTACTTTTTTTTTTGAAATTTTGTAAAGGTGATGAATATCGGATTGCATTTTAGATTATGAATTTTGAATTATGAATTTTGATTTTACAATGTGGTAAAATCCAAAATCTTAATTCATTAATAGTTTTCCAACTCAAATCGAATGTTGTCGCGTGCGATTTTTTCCGATGAGGTGCGAAATTCTTCTGTATTATAAATAAAATTTTTTTCTAAAAGATCGGACAAAAACTTTTTACGACGCGCCCGCAATAAAAAACTCGGATAAAAATGCCATTCTTCGCGCAACTGCCGTACGTAAACTTCATAAATAGTGCGGTCGGAAGCATAGATAGACAAATCAAAATCCAAAAAATAGTTTAAATCATTTGTGCCGTCAGATATATATTCTTTAACGGCTAAAATATATCGCTCAATTTTTTCCGTCATTTCCGCCGGTAATCGCGCTTTTGTGAGTTTTTCTTTTGCCAATGCTGCACTTAACTCAAAACTATTATTGCGCCGAGCATAAAAAACGGCATTGTGATACCAAATCGCAAAATATAGTACCTCATTGTTATTGATGCGCAACGCATACTCATCTAACAATTTAAGCAAATGAATGACGTGGGTTATGTGGTGATACACGCGCTTAATGTCTGTATAATTTTTAAATAATTGCCCGAATGCCGAGGCTATAAAAATATTATCGTCGGTATATTTAGACAGTCTTTTAAAAAAAATTATTTTTAAGTATGCATTGGTCATTCAAAACCGGATGTATTCCCGATATTTTTAAGATATTAAAATGGTAATTCGTCTGTCCTATATGTTTTATCAACACGAAAGTAAAAAAAGCGTTCCATATAAATACGATATGAAACGCTTTTTATTTAAATTTTTTTTTAAGCTGGTCTATAGCATTTTAGAATTTACGTTCAAAATTAATTGCCCTGAAATACCGGCGCGTTCATTCAATAGCGTATCCCAATGCGCTGTGCCTTGCCAAAATATTTTTTTCATTTCACGCATTGCCGCCGGACTTGATGCTGCTAATTTTTCCGCCAATTGTTGAAGGTGTACATCGAGTGATTCAATTGATTCAAAAACGGCATTGTATAAACCTTTTTGTCGCGCCCAATCCGCGCTGCGAAATTCGGAAGCATTAATCGCCAATTCGGAAAAAGCCGATAATCCCATTTTTCTTTCCACAGCCGGTGCAATCACAAACGGACCAATACCGATCGTTAATTCCGAAAGTTTTATATCCGCAAATTTTGTCGCCATACAATAATCGCCTGCTGCAGCAATACCTACACCGCCGCCGACTGCTTTGCCTTGCACACGCACAATAATTAATTTCGGACAAAGGCGCATCGTATTAATGACGTTGGCGAATCCGGAAAAAAACTTTTTACCGGATTCCAAATCGCTGATGCTTTTTAATTCATCGAAACTAGCACCGGCACAAAACGTTCGATCGCCGATACTACGTAAAATAATTACAGCTACGTTATCATCTTTGCCGGCTGCATCAATCGCCGCTGTTAATGCGTTTAATAAATCCGTCGGCATAGAATTGTGCGCCGGATGAAAAAAACTGATAGTAGCGATTTGATTTTCTATTGTTGTTGTAACGTTCATTAGTCGGTTAATCGGTTAGTCGATTAGACAGTTAGTCGGTTAGTAATAAAAATGTTTAGTATAACTGACCAACTGACAAACCGACTTTAAATATATTTCTAGCATTTTGTGTTGTCACACGCTCTACTTCTTCTAAACTTATATTTTTAATTGTTGCAATTTTTTCTGCAACATAGCGCACATAA
>JAYTIA010000005.1:0-2621 GCA_043732145.1 Saprospiraceae bacterium | reverse complement strand
TATCGACAATTATTTTAGTAACTCTTTTTGCGATTAGTTCACTATTTGCCATGATTTAAAATAATAGATTGCGTAAAAAAAAATGGTGAATAAAATACTTTTTTCCTAAATAAAAAATGTCAGGAATAAGAAATAAATAAGTTCTGCCCGTAGAACTTATTTGTTTGTCATTCCTTAGCCAATATATCCGAACATTCGGACTCTAAATTCACACAAAGGTAACACTTCCAAAATGTGATGTCAAAAGTTTTTGGCAATTCTTTTTGCAAATTCGCATAATTATTTATAAATAATATCAATAAGGCTGCAAACACGCGTTTTCTACATTAGTTTGCTTGAAAGTGTTTAAGATATAGTTAACACATCATCCTGCTACTTCTTGTAATTTTTTCGTCTAAAAACAATAATCAACGGTTATTTTTATTATTTTTGCGTTCTCATTTTAAAAAAATCTAAAAAACTTATTGCTTCGATGAAAAAATTCTTATTTCTTAGTATAGTACTTGCTTTATCTTGTATCTGTGTTTCGGCGAATGCCCAAAAAATCGGTTATCTCAATTCAAGAAATTTATTGGTTGAAATGCCGGATGTTGCTAAATCGGATTCTGTTTTAGTTATTTATCAAAAGCAACTTTCCGTTAAAGGTGATTCGATGGGTAAAGCTTTTCAAGAAGAATACAAAGTTTTTGTTGCTGCTTATCAAGCGGGTACTTTAGCACAAGTTCAGTTACAAAAACGCCAAGAAGATTTGCAGAAAAAACAAGCTAATTTACAAAATTATGCTAAAGATGCTGAACAAAAAATGGGCATTCTGCGCAAACAATTGCTACAACCGATTCTTGCTAAAATGGATGAAGCTATCAGAGCTATTGGTAAAGAGGGACAATACAGTATGATTTTTGATACAAGTGTCGGTGATACACTTTACGCGCAAGACGGAATTGATTTGGCACCTGAATTGCGTAAGCGTTTGGGTTTGAAAGAACCGGCGAAGAAAAATTAATAATTAAAAATTAAAAAAATCGCGTAGAGAAATGTATTCTTTACGCGATTTTTTAATTTTTAATTCTTCCTCATCATTTAAAAAGCGACTCCACAAACGCTTTTTTATTAAAAATTTGTAATTTATCAATTGATTCACCGACACCGATATATTTTATCGGTATTTTAAGTTGGTCACTGATGCCGATAACGACACCGCCTTTTGCCGTGCCATCTAATTTAGTGAGCGCTATGCACGACACATCCGTTACTTGGGTGAATTGTTTTGCTTGCTCAATCGCATTTTGACCGGTGGAAGCATCTAAAACCAACATGACATCGTGAGGTGCATCGGGTTTTGCTTTTGAAATCGAACGTTTTATTTTTCCCAACTCGTTCATCAAATTCACTTTGTTGTGCAAACGACCGGCTGTATCAATAATAGCCACATCACAATTATATTTTTGTGCGTATTGAACGGTTTCGTAAGCGACAGCCGCCGGATCGGCTCCCATTCCTTTTGAATAAAACTCGCAACCGACGCGATCCGACCATATTTTTAATTGATCAACCGCAGCGGCACGAAAAGTATCTGCGGCACCAATCACAACGCGATAATCATTTTGCGTCAATTGATGTGCTAATTTTCCAATCGTTGTCGTTTTTCCTACACCATTCACACCGACAACCAAGAGCACAAACGGACGACCGGTTTTTTGTAACGGCAGAAAAAAATCTTCAGTTTCTTCGGTATTGTTTTCGGCTAAAAGTTGAACGATTTCATCTTTTAGAATAAAATTCAATTCGTCCGTGTTTACATATTTATCGCGTTTGACGCGTGCTTGTATGCGATCAATAATTTTTACGGTGGTATTTAATCCTACATCCGATGAGATTAAAATACTTTCCAACTCATCTAAAACTTCTTCATCAACGGAAGTTTTTCCGGCAACAGCGCGCGTGAGTTTACCGAACAACCCTTCTTTGGTTTTTTCTAAACTTTGATCGAGGTCTTTTTCTTTTTCTTTATTAAAAAATTTACTGAAAAAACTCATGACGATTTTGGATTTTTGATTTTGAATTTTTGATTTTTGATTTACGGTTTCAAAAAAAACTTTTTTGAAAACTTTTGAGAAAACTTTTTCTTGAAAAGTTTTCTCAAAAATCGTAAATCGTAAATCCAAAATCGTAAATAAAAAAGGCTTTTTCCGATTACAGGAAAAAGCCTTTATATTTCTTCAAAAAAATATATTGTAAATAGCATAGAAAAATAAAACTAATCTTTCATTTTTCATTTTTCGTTATTCATTAATTAGCAGCATACCATTCCGTGACTTTTTCTTTATGGACTATCGCTTCGCGGAAAGCATAAGCACCTGTTATCGGATTTTTTACGCTTTTAACCACGCGCACGTGATCTTTACCGGAACCAACATTACCGATACGTTTGGAAACTTTCGAGTTTTTTGATACTTTTTTTGCCATTTTATTAAGTTGATTGAGCTGTGATTAAAAAGTAGTGAAACTTATTTAATTTCGCGGTGCATGGTATATTTTTTCATGACCGCATTGAATTTTTTCAACTCGATACGCTCAGGCGTGTTTTTTCTATTTTTTTGCGTTACATAGCGTGATGTACC
>JAYTIA010000004.1:0-6961 GCA_043732145.1 Saprospiraceae bacterium | reverse complement strand
TTGCCGGTGTTCATGTTCTTTCATGGCGGCGGTTGGGTATTAGGCGATTTTCCTACACACGAAAGATTAGTAAGAGATTTAGTGGTAGAATCAGGCGCAGCAGCAGTTTTTGTAAATTATACGCCATCGCCTGAAGCAAAATATCCTGTTTCCATCAATCAGGCTTATGCTGCTACCAAATGGGTGGCAGAACATGGTAGTGAAATTGGCATTAATGGTAAACGTTTAGCAGTAGCCGGTAATAGCGTAGGTGGAAACATGGCAACTGTGGTTGCTTTAATGGCTAAAGATAAAAAAGGACCTTCTATTAAATTACAAGTTTTATTTTGGCCCGTTACTAATGCATACTTTGAAACAGAGTCGTATAACCTATTTGGTAAAGACAGGTTTTTAACAAAAAATTTAATGATGTGGATGTGGGATAATTATACAACCGATGCTAATCAACGCAAAGAAATATATGCATCGCCATTACAGGCAACTACCGCACAATTAAAAGGTTTACCACCTACCCTAATACAAACAGCAGAAAACGATATTTTGAGAGATGAAGGTGAAGCTTATGCCCGTAAATTAGATGAAGCCGGTGTAAAAGTTACCGCTACTCGTTATAATGGAATGATACATGACTGGGGTTTGTTAAATGCTTTAAGCAACATACCCGGCACCCAATCTGCCATACTACAAGCAGCAGCAGAATTAAAAAAAGCACTTAAATAAATTTTACAAAAACAAAAAATTCATAAGTATCATGACTGTAAATATTGGAATCTCAGACAGCAACCGTCAGTTAGTAGCAAATGAATTAGCCAAAATTTTGGCGGATGAATACGTGCTTTATACAAAAACACGAAATGCACACTGGAATGTGGAAGGTATTGACTTCTACGACAAACATAAATTTTTTGAAACTCAATTTGAAGAGTTAGACGAAAACATTGACAACATTGCAGAGCGTATTCGTTCATTAGGGCATTATGCACCTGCAACTTTGAAATCTTTTTTAAGTTTGACAAATTTAACAGAACAAAGCCACGAAACGAATGGCAGTTCAGGTTTTATAAAAGAATTGCTTGCAGACCACGAAACCATTATCATAAATTTACGAGAGAACATAAATCGTATCGCAAATGATTTTTCCGATTTTGGTACAAGCGACTTTATTACAGGGTTAATGGAAATACACGAAAAAATGGCTTGGTTTTTACGTTCGCATTTAAAATAATTATTAATGCGAATGATGGGTTAAAATCATTGGAAATAGGCTTTTTTGAATAAAAATGCTCGAAAAATCGAATTTTTTTTATTCAGAGTCGCTTATAGGCAAAAAAAATTAATCAAATTAATTTTAAACGATCTGAGCATTTAAATTAAATTTTTTGCCCGTTTTGTACGGTTTTAACCCATTATTCGTGTTTCTATTAGAATTTATAAATATGGAGAAAAGGATTTGCACTAACTTTGAGTTTTGTGCAAGTTGAGATGATGGCGTAACAATGAGTATTTGTAATTAAATTTTGCTTTTGTTCAGGCTATCGAGTTTCAATGCAGCATCCAAAGCGTTCCTAAATATTAAAATTACAAAGCTCATTCTTTTTTCTTTATAAGTAATTCGAAAAGACCAATCATTCATTTTCAAAAAAAATTCTGCAAAAAATTTTTTCAAAAAAAAATTACCGCAAAAAATTTTTCATTTTTTATTTTCAAAAAAAATTTCGAAAATAAAAAATAGTTTTTCGGAAAACTCCTGCTCCGCTTTTTCGTACCATAAAAAAAGCATTTTATTTTCCACTCTCTAAAGTTTTTGTATATTTGCTCAAGTCTTAGTTGCAGGCATAGTGCAACTTCTAACTTTCAATTAATCATCAAATATTAATAACCAATAACCATATCCATGGGCGAAGCAAATGTAAAAGTAGTACGCGACAAAAATCAAATGCAACACTTTGTGAAGCAATTGTTGCGCGACGTTGAAGCATTTGAATATATGCTCAAAAACGATTGGTTCGAAAAAGACATTACGCGCATCGGAGCCGAACAAGAGATGTGTTTGGTAGATAAAGATACTTTTAAACCCGCACCCATAAATATGGAAGTGCTCGAACTGATGAAAGATTGGGATTGGGTCGGTACTGAACTTGCCAAGTTTAATCTCGAAACGAATATGACCCCTTTAGAATTTAAAGGGGATTGTTTGTCGGAGATGGAAAAAGAAAATAATGACGGCTTACAAAAAATTCGAGGCGTTCTGAAAAATTTTAATGCCGAAGTTGTACTCACCGGTATTTTGCCGACGCTACGCAAATTCGATTTAAGTCTTGACAACCTTACACCCAAACCGCGTTACTTCGCGCTCATAGAAAGTATAAAAGAACACAGTTTGCGTGGCGACAGTCATTTCGAATTGCGTTTAGATGGTATTGATGAACTGCACATCAGACACGATTCTCCGCTTTTGGAAGCGTGTAACACAAGTTTTCAAATACATTTACAAGTTTCTGCCGAAGATTTTGTACCGTATTATAATATCGCGCAAACTTTAGCCGCACCGATGATTTCAATTGCCGCTAATTCGCCAATGGTTTTTGGCAGAAGATTGTGGCACGAAACGCGCATCGCTTTATTTCAACAAGCACTCGATACGCGCACAAGTCACGATCATTTACGCGAACGTCGTCCGCGCGTTAATTTTGGCAGCGATTGGTTACATGAAAGTGTTTTAGAAATTCATAAAGAGGATATTGCACGTTTTCGCGTACTGCTTGGCGATATCGTCGAAGAAGATTCGCTCGCACAAGTGATGAAAGGTATTACGCCGAAACTACGCGCGCTTCAAATTCATAACTCAACCGTTTATCGTTGGAACAGACCTTGTTACGGCATCAGTCCGAACGGGAAACCGCATTTGCGGATTGAAAATCGCGTTTTACCTGCCGGTCCAAGTGTGTTAGATGCGACAGCGAACGCCGCATTTTGGTTAGGTTTAATGATTGGTATGAAAAGGAGAATTGATAGCGGTTATTACACTAAAGAAAACAAAAATCAAAAATCGGTAAATCAAATTCAGGATATGATTGGCTTTGAAGACATTCGCGATAATTTCGATAAAGCTGCAAAATTTGGCTTCGATACCACTTATACTTGGTTTAACGATAAAAAAATTGCACCGCGCGAACTTATTCTCGAAGAACTTTTGCCTATAGCGCGTGAAGGTTTAAAAGCCCGTAAGGTAGATGAAGCTGATATTGAAAAATATCTTGGTGTAATTGAAGCGCGTGCAAAACTGCACATGACCGGTGCGCGTTGGCAATTGCGCAGTTTCACAAAATTGATTAAAGAAGTGAATGTAGATGAAGCCTTGGCAGTAATGACATCGGCGATAATAAAAAATCAATGGGAAAATAAACCGGTTCATACTTGGGAACAAGTCGGCATAAAAGATTTTGAAGCTTTGAAACGTTATCAACCGTCGCAATTGCGCGTCGAAGAATTTATGCAAACCGATTTATTCACTGCACAAAAAGATGATATCATCGAACTCGTGTCTGAACTCATGGATTGGCGCAAAATTCGTTATATGCCCGTCGAAGATGCAAAAGGAAAACTCGTAGGTCTTATCAGTTCGCGTTTGTTACTGCGTCATTTTACCCATGATAAAGAATCGAAAAGACAAACGACTGTATCGGAAGTGATGTTAGAAAATCCGATGACCGTAAAACCCGAAGCGACTTTACAAGAAGCCTTAGACACGATGCGCGAAAATAAAATCGGTTGTTTACCGGTAACAAATACCGAAAATGAATTGATCGGTGTGATTACTGAAATGGATTTTTTACGCATCACTTCGCGTTTGATGGAAAGGTTGGAGAAAAAGTGAAATGTAAGCATCCGGCGTTTTAGTTTTTAACGGACAATACTTGTAAGCGATTTTTATGATTCGTTTAAAAAAATAAAATAAAAATTTTTTCGCGCAAAAATATTTTTTGAAACGATTTTCTATTTCAATTTTTGTAAATAAAAATGCGATGCCGTGTTGGGTTAAAAACCGAAACGGGCATCGCTTTTTTTTTTGATTAAAATTAATATCATCTACAAACGACGATGTCTATTTTTTACTTTTTGTATTTCAATAAGTCATTGTAGTTTGCTTTTTTTATAACCCTAAAACTTGTTCCATATCCTTTTACGGGTACTCGAATTAGATCGTACATTTCATGGATTGGATCGCCACTTTTTTTCCGATGCTCTAATTCTTCAAGAAAATTTTCATTTACTTCTGCTCCTTCAAAGCTTGTGTTACTAAAATATGTATCTTTAAAAATAACACTTCTTAAATCTGCTCCTTCAAAAGAAGAATCTAAAAGAATAGCACCGGAAAAATCGCTTCCTGCTAACTTAGCTTCTTTAAATCCCACACTTTGAAAATGTGATTTAGAAGAATCAGATGAATTTAATCGTGCCTTATTAAAATGAGACGAAAAGCATTCTATTTCTGAGAATTTTGTTCTAATTAAGTTAGATTCGGAAAAGTCTGTTTCATTTACTTTTGAATGATTAAAATTAGATTCTAAAAAGTCTGATTTGCAAAATTTTAATTTATTCAGATTAAATTTAGTCCAACCTAATTTATTTAATTCTAAGATATTTCCTCGTATTTTATATATTGCTTCTTTCGACTCTCGAAAGATGTCAATTTCGTTATTGAGGGTTTTGATTTTTTCTTGTTTTTCATTCTCCGATTTTTTTGTATCTTCTTTCTTATTACGTGATCTATCAATTATTGATACTATAAGACTAAGAATTAAAATATCAACCCACAAACCATGTAGTTCAGTAAGAACGTTTCTCCAATCTTGATATATTTGTTGAGTGCTTCCTGTTATTAAAAATTGAGATTTAAAGTCAAGAATAAGAAGAACTGGTGTAAAAACTACAAAAACAACTAAAAAAAAATTTGTAGGATTATCAAAAATCCAATTTTTAAATTTTATCCAATTTTTTTTCATTTTTTTTAAAATATTTTGTTGAATCCTGTCTTGTAAATTTCTAATTTTAAATAAAATAAGATTAATTCGACTTGTATGCGAGTAAACAAACCGTCTCACTGAGGGGTGAACGCCACACGAAAACCATTAGTCTCTGTACTATATATGGGCGATGTATTATAACGCTTCGAAACACGACAGTACCGCGAAGGGTTATAAGCGCAGCCACCTCGGAAAACGCGAGTAGACCCCAAAATAGCACCTCGCGGATTGGATGAGGGACTGTTTTTGTAATAATTTTCATCGTACCAATCATTGCACCATTCACAAACATTACCTGTCATATCGTAAATGTACAATTCATTGGGTTGTTTTTTTCCAACAGGATGATTTTCCATTCCTGAATTTTCTACATACCAAGCAATTTCATCAATATCATTCGAACCACTATATATAAAATTTTTAGATTTAGTACCACCTCGCGCCGCAAATTCCCATTCCGCTTCTGTTGGCAAACGGTAGTTTTTACCGGTTTTTTGATTCAATTTTTTTAAAAAGTCTTGAGTATCATTCCAAGAAATAGATTCAACAGGTAAATCATCGCCTTTGAAATCTGATGGGTTATTTCTCATTACTTCTTGCCATTGTTTTTGGGTTACTTGATATTTTCCAATATAAAACGAATCTACTTTAACAATATGAACAGGATTTTCATCATCACAATCATTATCAACATAAACATCATAATCATCACTACCCATTTGAAAAGTACCGCCTTCAACAAAAACCATTTCAGGTTCAAAACTAAACTTATTTTCAGCGTCTTTCTCTTCTAAAACTTTATTTGCCAAACCAAACTGCACACCCACACGCGCTAAAGCCTGCGTACTTTCAACGGCTATTAATTGTTTATTTTTATCCATTCTGCTTTTAGTTTTTCAAGCCGAACGGCGAGCGCGACTTTTTGGTTATCAAAATAAATATTCCAATCTGGTATGTTTTTAATAGTACTAAACGTTTCATGCAATCGCAAACTTTGCAGTGCTTCAAGTATGTCGGTTCTGCGCGCGCGCAATCTGTCAATGACGGTGCGCAAATGTCTTTTTTCGTTTATCGTAACGTGTTCGGCAGCATAAGGTTTCCCGTGTTTGAGGTAATCCAATACATCCGTCACCTTTTTCAAATTATTTTCGTCGTAAGCTTTTTTCAATTCTATGAATAAAGTTTCCGCTTTTTCTTTAAACGGTTCCGCCACCACATCCGGATGGCAAAATTTAGTGGCTTCTCTGAATCTGTTTTTCAAAATTTGTTTTTCATCTATGGTTAAAGTATCGAGCGGTTTTTTTTGCGTTTCTTCATAGTTTTTATGGTATTCTTTATAATCGTTTTCTGTTTCCTTTTGTTTTTCTTGCGCTTCGGCATCTTCAGGATTCTTAGCAAAACGAACCGCCGCAATTTTTCGGCGCAATTCCAAAATTTCTATCAACAGTTGCCCTAAAGCGCGATTGTATTGAATTTCAAAATCTTGTATAGTTTTTTCAATTTCCGATTTTTCATTTTCGAGATTGCTAATGTCCAATTCAAGCGCGTGCATTTCAAGTTGCAAAGCCACAATTTCCGAGTCAACGAACACGGTAATTTGTCGGAATCGGGCAATAAAATCGGAAATACGCGACACGGCATCGCCGTAGCGTTTTATTTCCAACAATTTTAAAATTTCGCCGATGTCGTTCGGTAAATTCAAGCTTGAAAGTTTGCGATATTGCGGCAGTAAATCTTCCGTATCTCCGAGTTCAATCATCTGTCGAATTAATTCCAAACGCTTAACTATCTGACTGAAATCGGTTGTCGTTTCTTGTTTTTCTCCGAAATGTAATTCAACAATGCGATTAAACTCTTGCACGCATTGACAATCACGAAAACATAACCGTTACGACGGGCGATCCGCTTTTTGCTTTGCAATTTGTGCAAGAGTT
>JAYTIA010000003.1:0-2625 GCA_043732145.1 Saprospiraceae bacterium | reverse complement strand
ATTGCTTTAACGTATATATAAAAATCTTTCTGCTACCAAAATGTCATACTTGAAAGCATTTTTAATTTTTAATTATCCTTTCGCCCACGCTTCACGTTCGACAGGCATTTGCCACACACTTCCGCTGTTTTCTAAACTTGTGAACATCGGTACCCAATCGCTTGGTCCTTGCGAAAGCGTTAATATTTCATAACGACGCATCTTTAAAATAATATCCAAAGGATTAATCATAATCGGACATGCTTCAACGCAAGCATTACAAGTGGTGCAAGCGTGAAGTTCTTCCGGTAAGATATAATTAAATAGAGAAAGACCGTCGCTGAAATTTTTTGCCGATAAAACTGTATCTGTAGCGTGCGTCTCTTTATTTATAAATTGAATACTGCCGATATCCAATTTTTTTCCGACTTCTTCTACGCGATCGCGTACATCCATCATTATTTTTCGCGGCGACAATTTTTTACCCGTAATATTTGCCGGACAAACTGCCGTACAACGACCACATTCCGTACAACTATATGCGCCTAAAATATCCTTCCAACCAAGTGAGGTTATATCATTCGCGCCGAACATCGGTAGGACTTCTTCATGCGTCGAAGCAGATGCAGCCACATTATCCGACGGCAATCCCAACATATTTTTTACTTCTTGCATAATTGCCGGCATATTTCCCATTTCTCCACGCGGCGTTAATCGCGCATAATAAGTATTGAAAAATGCCAAAATAATATGCAAATGCTTAGAGAACGGCAAATAATTGAGATAACCAAGTACCAATAAAATGTGCATCCACCAACCCAAACGCTCCAAAAACATCAATGTTCCTGTACTTAAATTATCGAACAATGCCGGACCCATCCAACTTGTCACTGCAAAAAAACCGGTGTGGTGGTATTTTTCAGGTAAACGTTCTTGCAAAACGGTATCGGCACCGTTCATGCAAAAAATAGCGGCAATCAAAATAATTTCAAGTACAAGAATCGTTGCTGCATCGCGTGTAGGAAACCCTTTTAACTCCGGTTTTTGAAAACGCGCAACTTTCAAAACAAAACGCCGTGCTAAAAAGGCAATAGTAGCAATGAAAGCCAATATACTTAAAATTTCAATAAAACTGATAATAAAAGTATAAAATCCGCCCAAATATTTCGCAAAAAAACGATGAACGCCGAAAGTACCATCTATCAAAATTTCAATCAACTCAATTTGTGTAATCACAAAAGCTACGTAAATAAACAAATGCAGAACCGCCGGAATCCAATTCTTAAACATTTTTTTTTGCCCCAACGCCACAAGCAAAACATTACGCCATCTTTGAGGCGTATCATTAGCATTTTTGTCGGTTGCAGTTTCTTCTAATCCTAAATTAATATTTCTATAAATTTTAGAAAAATTTCGAAAAGCATAATAACCGCCGCCGACTATTATAAACAAAAAAATTAATTGAATCATTTACCGGTTAATCCTGATTATTTAATTCGCGTTCAACTTCTTCCATAAAAACATATTCTATGGATTCTTCGACGGTAGGAATAATTGTCAAAACATCAATAAGTTTTGATATTTCCAATAATTTTTTTACGTTTGAGTGGTCAATGCAGGTCACAATGAAAGAACCTTCAGTTTTCCACAAACGTTCGCCGGTGAGTATAGCACTTAAACCCGAAGAGTCAACGTAACGCACATCTTGCATATTGAAGATGAGATTAGGGATGCCTTCTGTTTTAAAAATAGTAAATTCTGCTTTTAATGAAGGTGCTATCAACGAATTTAAATTATCTTCGTGTAGTGAAAAAATAGTGTATTTTTCTTCTTTATCAATTGAATATTTCATAAAAATTGAGTTATTACGGACTTTAAATAAATAGCTGTACAAAAGTAGAAAATATATTCAGAATTACGAATTAACAATTACGAATTACGAATTATTTTTTCAATTTATAGCTCGTCAGTTATGAATCGTAATTTGTAATTTGTAACTATTAGTGTTCAAAGGATTTATTCAACCAAGTTTTCGCAGTTTTATTTTTGAACTTCAATTTTCTAAACAGTTAAGATTCATAATTCTATGCAAATAAATAATGGCGGTTCTTCATCGCCCGATTTTTCAGAACCGCAAACTACGGGTGTTATACTAAAACTTTCTAAATCTATGGCTGAACTTGAGCGCATGGACATTGAAACTTTTAAAAAGAATCCGAAAACACCCATTGTTTTGGTTTTAGACAATATACGCTCGGCGTTAAATGTCGGTTCTATTTTTAGAACTGCCGATGCTTTTGCCTGCGAAAAAATAATTTTATGCGGTTATACAGCACAACCACCGCACCGCGAAATTTTAAAAACTGCTCTCGGCGCAACAGAATCGGTTGAATGGGAGCATTACGATAATATACAAGTCATTTTGGAAAAACTAAGACGCGAAGAATATACTTTACTTGCCGTGGAACAAGCAACAAACAGTGTTAAACTCCAAGACTTATGCGAAAAAATTAGCTCGGATTCTAAAATTGTATTTATTCTCGGCAATGAAGTAGATGGTGTAAGTAATACCGCTTTATTTTTTGCGGATAAAATTGTTGAGATTCCGCAATTCGGTACAAAACATTCTTTGAATGTGGCGGTTAC
>JAYTIA010000002.1:0-2627 GCA_043732145.1 Saprospiraceae bacterium | reverse complement strand
CCGCGAAAATGATTATTGGGAAACCGATTTGGATTTGGTGCGTCAAGCAGTAACAATTGCAAACGATGAACAATGAAAAATTTAAAAAATATTATTCAACCTATTTTATAATATCAAAATATACACTGTTCATTGTTCATTGTTCATTGTTCATTGTTCATTGTCCAATTTCTTTTGCCCAAAACAACAAAATAAATCTTTTTTTCGATAATCCTACCGACTCTACCCTGTTTTTCAAAGAATGTATCACCGATTTAAACGGCTTTCGTAAAGTTGAAGATTCAATTTCAATTTTGGTGCAATTAAAAAATGCTATACAAAATGCACAAAAAAAAGGATTTTTAACTGCTGCTCTCGATACTTTCGATTGGAAATCAATACCGCCGATCGCAAAAATCCATATCGGTAAACGTTATGAAATTATCGGGCTTAATACCAAAAATATTCCGCCCGAATATTTATCTGCGATTGATTTCGATGAAAAAAGAATTTTGAATCAGCCCCTAAATTTTCGTTTCATTTCAAGTTTGGAAGAAAAATTGGTGCAACAAGCAGAAAATAACGGTTATCCGTTTGCGCGTGTAGCATTAGAAAATGTAAAATTTTCGGACACAACACATCATATTTCTACGTCGGCAGATTTAATTTTGACGAAAGGTAGGCTTTATCGTTTCGATACTTTGCACATCGTTGGCGACGGACACGTTAACGTTTCTTTTTTAAATAATTTTTTAGAAATGAAACGCGGTACACCTTTCAGTCGCAATTATCTCGGCAAATTATCCGGACGCATTTCAGAATTGCCTTACTTAGCACAAACAAAAACGCCGACAGTTTCTTTCGATGCCGTCGGACGCGCCTCCATAAATTTATTTCTCGATAATAAAAAAGCATCACGTTTCGATTTTTTACTCGGTGTGCAACCGACAACCGGAGCCACCGGCGAACAAAAATTTACGATAACATTTAACGGTACCGGCGATTTTATAAATTTTTTTGGATGGGGTGAACGCTTTTACGCCAATTTTGAAAACTTGCGACCGCAAAGTCCACGCGTTAATTTAAAAATTTCTTTGCCTTACATTCCCAAAATGGTTTTCGGCGTTGACGGAAGTTTTGATTTATATAAACGCGACACTACTTATTTGGAAACGAAATCGCAACTCGGTATCAATTATTATCTCGGCAACGGACAAACGGCAAAATTTTTTTGGCAAAATAACAGCGCGAGCAATTTGGTTTTAGACACTCAGGCTATTATAAATACGCACCGATTGCCGCCGACACTCGATTTTAATACAAATTCAATTGGTTTAGAGTTTTTATCGCAACGCCTCGATTATCGTTACAACCCGAGGAGTGGATGGTTTTTAAGTTTACGTGCAGGTGCCGGTTTACGCAACATTCAAAAAAATGCCGACATACTTAATCTTAGAGATGCGAATGATTCCACTTTTCGATTTGCTTCTCTATACGATACGGTGAGCACAACTGCTTATCAATATCGTATTGAAACCGAAACCAATTATTTTCAGCCAATCGGCAAACGCAGCACTTTGAAAATAGGGGTAACGAGTGGCAGTTTATTGTCATCTTCGCTTGTCGGTACAAACGAACAGTATCGGATCGGCGGCAGTAAAATTTTGCGCGGTTTTGATGAAGAAAGTATTTTTGCCACACAATTTGCTGTCGGCACATTCGAATATCGTTTTCTCATCGGCAGAAATTCTTATCTCTATACTTTTTTCGATGGTGCGTTCGTCAACAATCAAACGCGCACAAATAGTTCAACAGATACACCCTTCGGAATCGGTGCGGGCATTACGATTGAAACTAAAGTCGGTTTGTTCGGCATCACCCTCGCCGCCGGCAGTCAACAACGCAACGGCATTGATTTCAGAAATGTAAAAACGCATTTCGGATATGTGAGTTATTTTTGAATTTATTTTATTTGTTTCTCATTCCTTATACCATTCCGCTGTTTGCTTCAATCCTTCCTCATAATTTGTAGCACCATAACCGAAATGTTTTTCAAACTTAGTGGAATCGAAATAATAACTATTTTCGTACTGATAAAGCATTTCTTTTATTTCACGGACAATCGGAATAAATAAACTACCGATGTTGACAGTCATTTTTCCCATGATGCTATATTTCGGGGATACGCCATAATATTTTGTAAAAGTTTCAATCATTTCTTTTCCTGTATAAGCCGGATTGTAAGTCGGCAAATGCCAAACTTGATTCACTGCCGATTCATCGGCAGCTAAATCCGCTAACGCACGAGCGGTATCCGGAATAAACGTAAATGAATGTGTTGTATCATCGTGCAAGAGTGCCTCCGGTTTTTTTCCTTTTTTTATGTTGTCAATCGCTAAATTTGTAAACATACTTAAAGGCGTATTCGGTCCATAAAAATCGGCGGCGCGTGCAATCAAACCTTTTATTTTTCCTGTTTTCGTTGCCCTCATAAACATTTTTGCGATTTTTGCACGTACTTCACCTTTTTTGCTGCACGGATTATCGGATGTTTCTTCCGTCATTTTTCCGGTTACGCGACCGTACATATATACATTATCAAAAAAAATGAGTTTGACTTTATGTTGCGCACATGCATCAATCGCGTT
>JAYTIA010000001.1:0-2633 GCA_043732145.1 Saprospiraceae bacterium | reverse complement strand
GTAACTGTAAAGTTTCAAAATGCAAATTGTTAGACATAATTAAGATGGTTTTTTAAGTGAAAGAAATATTTTAAATACACAATTTATATTGGACAAAGAGAATAGAAATGCCGTCAGGCATGACATTATGGAAACTGCGAAGCGGTAAAATAAATTCGGAAAGAATGAGGGTGGTGCATAAAGCAGTCTCGATTTTTGTTTCGAGAATTATTGCATAACCGTTTTATCCGTATCGCAGCTATTTAATCAGCAACAACAAAGACAACAACGGCAACAACAACGCATACTTGTTGATGCAGGAGAAATAATAGGCGAATAGATGCGCTCAAAAAAAAATTTAAAAGAAACGGAATAGGACATGACAGTTACTTTTATAATTCCAAAATAATTTTGGCAGGTAGTAGCACCTTGCTTTTCGCAGGTTGCTGAGGTTCATCGAGCCTGTCTCTCCCCTCGTCTGTATAAAAACAATTCTTTCCGTTTTGCAAATAAGAATTGAATACGATGCAATATTACATCACGAATTTTATTCGCACAAATTTTTTTTTATTTTTTTTATTAAATACATTATCACTAAGTCCATTATCAGTAAGTCCTATTTCGTCGCATACAAAATATCTACCGGAATATCTAAAGGTTCAACCAAAGCATTAAGTACATTGTCTTTAGCATCTGTTATAAAAATTTCTACTCGGCGATTATATTTTCTGCCTTCCGAACAATCTTTTCCATTAATAGATAAAATTTCGGTAATTTCTAGCGCTTTTTTAAATAATAATTACATTGCAATTAATAACTCTACATTTTTTTCAAAATAAAAAAGCCTTTTAAGACGATTAGTTTAAAAAAATTACCTTTGCCGTGTGAAACATTGCATAAACATTCACATTTAGAGTAGCAAGATTATTCATTGTTCATTTTTCATTACTTATTATGAGGTATTCAAAAAAGACATTACAAGATTTAGAAACGCTTTTAAAAGAATTGGAATACACAGTCAGATATGAAAAAGGAAATTTTCAATCCGGCTACTGCTTTGTTGAAGATAAAAAAATCGCCGTCATTAATCGTTTTTATGAAACAGATGCCCGAATAAATGCCTTGGTAGAAATTATCGGCACCATAAAAAAGACTGATACTGAACTAACAGAAAGGTCGGAAAAACTATTAGAAGAAATACACGCCCAAACAAGAGCAGATATTTAGGAATGAGAAAGAAATAATTTCAAAAACAAAACTCGAAAAATTTATACGGAATAATACTTTATTGCTACATTTGTTCGTTTTCTAACTTATTATAATAAAAAATTTAAACATCAATTAAACAGAAACCAATTTCTTAAACTCACAGTAAACCAACATTAAAATTATACTGCTCAATATGTTCAACATACTATTGTTTTTCCAAGGCGGAACTGCCGCTACTGCTGCTGTCGTAGAACCCACAGAGCAAAGCATGTTTTCATTAGTGTTTCATAACCCTTTCGCAGCAATCATCATGATTTGCTTGCTTATCATGTCTATCATTGCAGTTTCTATTTTTGTAAGTCGTTATTCGACAATTAAAAATGCGACAATGATTAATGAAAGTTTTATGAATAATATCCGTGCTCACGTTCAGAACGGTAATATCGGTGCTGCTCGCGCCTTGTGCCAAAGTACGGATTCGCCGATTGCGCGTATGGTTGAAAAAGGTTTGATGCGCATTGGCAAACCGCTTGCGGATATTGAACACTCGATTGAAAATGTCGGCAAACTCGAAATTTTTAAATTGGAGAAAAATGTAAATGTACTTGCCATAATCGCCGGTGTTGCACCGATGTTTGGTTTCTTGGGTACAATTGCGGGTATGATTCAAACCTTCAGCGATTTATCAACGGCGAATAACCTCTCAATCAGCAGTATTGCAGGAGGTATTTACATAAAAATGTTTACGTCAGCTACGGGTTTGATTGTAGGTATTTTTGCGTACATCGTTTATAATTTACTCAATTCGATGATTGATCGCATAGTTAATAATATGGAAACAAGTACATTTAATTTCATTGATTTGTTGCAAGAACCGGCAGCATAAACAATTAAGAATTAAAAATTAGTTTTCTTAATTCTTAATTCTTAATTCTTAATTTTCATCATGGCAATCCGAAGAAAAAAAAGACAAATGGGCGAGGTGAATATGTCGTCAATGACGGATATTATTTTCATGTTGTTGATTTTTTTCATGCTCACTTCTACGCTCGTAAAGTTTTTGCCTATAAAACTACCGGAATCTAATCAGCGCACAAACGCGGCGATAAAAACGACGGTATCAGTTGATAAAACCGGAAAAATATTTGTCAACGATATTCCTGTTCCGCCGTTAGCACTCGAAGCAACTTTGCGCAACGTCATTGCAAAGGCAGCAGACAGAGCAAGTCCCACAATAACAATTGCCGCCGAAGTAGGTGTACCTTTTAGCGAAGTGACAAAATTAATGGCAGTAGCCAGTCGTTTAAGAGCAAAAGCGATTTTGGCAACGGAGCCGAAAGAATAGTTAATGGTTATGGGTTGTTCTTAGCATAATCTATTATTAAGCAATAATTTTTAAATCAGAAAGAAATGAAAACACAAATCTCAATCATGGGGCTGACATT